>NZ_JBWKXT010000058.1:0-12791 GCF_059423245.1 Pseudomonas sp. GW460-LB5 | reverse complement strand
TTGGTGGAGCTAAGCGGGATCGAACCGCTGACCTCCTGCATGCCATGCAGGCGCTCTCCCAGCTGAGCTATAGCCCCAGATTTCTAGCCTCGCGGCCCAGCGACAAGTGCACCATCGCTTGTGTAAAACTGGCGTCCCCTAGGGGACTCGAACCCCTGTTACCGCCGTGAAAGGGCGGTGTCCTAGGCCACTAGACGAAGGGGACGAACCTTCTTACCTTCAAGACCCGGTTGCTGGACCCGGTCTTGCTTGCCAGCCTTGACTGACAAGCGGAATTTGGTGGAGCTAAGCGGGATCGAACCGCTGACCTCCTGCATGCCATGCAGGCGCTCTCCCAGCTGAGCTATAGCCCCACAATGTCGCTTTGAACTGAACCGCTGGCTGGGTGCCTGACGATTCGTTTTCGTTCATCGCTGTGGACGGGGCGCATATTAAGATCGGATTGCAGGGCTGTCAAACGAAATTTTGAAAATATTCAAAAGTTTTTTCACAGATAACAATCACTTACCGCCCTGCCCCAGCAAAACCTCACCCTCGAACCCTTGTACGAGCGGCGTTGTGTCGCGATAAGACCGCAGCGCGGTCCCACAATCTTCGCCTTGAAGCAAAATCATCGGGGCCGCTTTGCGGCCCTTTCGCGGCACACGGCTGCTACTACACGGTTCAGCGGCAGCTTTCAAAACACCGTCAAGCGATAGAAGCCAGCAGCTTTTCCCACTCTTTGTTTTCTTTCTTCGAAACGCCACCCAGCAGGTCCAAGGCCTGGCGCAGGCGATAGCGGGTCAGGTCGGGGCCGAGGATTTCCATGGCGTCCAGTACCGACACCGAGCTGGCCTGGCCGGTAATGGCGGCGAACATCAGCGGCATCGCATCACGCAACTTCAGCTCCAGCGCCTCGACCACGGCCTGGATGCAGCCGGTGATGCGCTCTTTTTCCCACTGGCGCAGGCTTTCGAGCTTCCACAGGATCAGCTGGATCACCTGGCGCACCTGGTCGGCCGACAGTTTTTTGCTTTCGAACAGCTTGGCATCCAGTTTCAGCGCGCCTTCAAAGAAGAACCCGCCCAGCGGGGCAACCTGGCTGAAGGTCTCGACCCGGCCCTGCACGTGCGGGGCAATCTTCATCATGTAGTCGCTGTTGAATGCCCACTTCTGCAGCCGTGTGGCGAATTCCTCGACCGGCAGTTCGCGCAACCACTGGCCGTTGAGCCAGGACAGTTTCTCGATGTCGAAGATCGGGCCACCCAGCGAAATACGCGACAGGTCGAAGTGCTCGACCATTTCGTCCAGCGAGAACTTCTCGCGCTCGTCCGGCATCGACCAGCCCATGCGGCCCAGGTAGTTGAGCATCGCCTCAGGCATGAAGCCCATGCGCTCGTAGAAGGTCACCGAGGTCGGGTTCTTGCGTTTGGACAGCTTGGACTTGTCCGGGTTGCGCAGCAGCGGCATGTAGCACAGCTTGGGCTGCTCCCAGCCGAAGTATTCGTACAACTTGATCAGCTTGGGCGCCGACGGCAGCCACTCTTCGCCACGCAGTACGTGGGTGATGCCCATCAGGTGGTCGTCCACCACGTTGGCCAGGAAGTACGTCGGCAGGCCGTCGTTCTTCATCAGCACCTGCATGTCCATGCGGTCCCATGGGATCTCGACATCGCCACGCAGCATGTCCGGTACCACGCAGACACCTTCGCTCGGCACCTTCATGCGGATCACATGTGGCTCGCCGGCGTCCAGGCGGCGCTGCACTTCTTCGGCGCTCAACAGCAGCGCGCGGCCGTCGTAGCGCGGGGTTTCGCCGCGGGCCTGTTGCTCGGCACGCATTTGCTCCAGCTCTTCGGCGGTGCAGAAGCAGTAGAAGGCATGACCGGCATCCACCAGCTGCTTGGCATACTTCGCGTAGATCTCGCCACGCTCGCTCTGCCGGTACGGGCCGTGCGGGCCGCCCACATCCGGGCCTTCGTTCCATTCGATGCCGAGCCAGCGCAGGGCGTCGAAGATCTGCTGTTCCGACTCGCGCGTGGAGCGCAGCTGGTCGGTGTCTTCGATGCGCAGGATGAACTCACCGCCGTGCTGCTTGGCAAAGCAGTAGTTGAACAGGGCGATGTAGGCAGTGCCGACATGGGGGTCGCCGGTAGGCGATGGCGCGATACGCGTACGTACGGTGGTCATGGAAGGTCTCGAACTGAAGATGAAACAAAGGCGGGATGTTAGCAGGAGGCAGGCACCGGGCTCCAGCAATGGCGCGAACGTCACTTGTCGACAGCCCCTGCAGCGCTGTTAAATTTGTTTACATTTCTGGAACGATAGTGCCCATGCCTGCCCAACTCAAACGTCGCCTGCTGGTCTTCTTCACCCTGGTGGCCATCATCGCCCTCGCCTTTCTGGCCCACTGGTACTTCAAGGGCCGCTTCTACGAGAGTACCGACAACGCCTACGTACAGGGCGAGATCACCCGTATTTCCAGCCAGCTGGGCGCACGTATCGAGGCGGTGCCGGTCGAGGACAACCAGCATGTCAACAAAGGTGACCTGCTGGTGCGCCTGGAAGTAGCAGACTTCGAGCTGGCGGTTGACCGCGCCCGCGCTACCCTGGCTACCCGCGAAGCAGAATACGCGCAAGCGCAAAGCCGCCTGACCCAGCAGGGTAGCCTGATCGCCGCCGGGCAGGCGCAGGTGGCAGCCAACCAAGCCACGTTCGAGCGCTCGCGGGTAGACCTGAGCCGTGCCGAAAAGCTGCGCAAGCCAGGCTTCATATCCGAAGAGCGGGTCACCACCCTGTCGGCGGACAGCCATGTCGCCGGCTCTCAGGTCGACAAAGCCCGCGCCGACCTGCAAAGCCAGCGCCAGCAGGTCAACGCCCTGAACGCCGACCTCAAACGCCTTGATGCACAGATCGCCAACGCCCGCGCCGACCTGGCACAGGCCGAACTGAACCTGACCCGCTGCGAAATCCGCGCGCCGATCAGCGGCACCATCGGCCAGCGCAACGCGCGCAATGGCCAGGTGGTGCAGGCTGGCGCCTACCTGCTGTCGATCGTGCCCGACGAAGACATCTGGGTGCAGGCCAACTTCAAAGAAACCCAGATCGGCCGGATGCAGCCCGGGCAACGCGCCGAGCTGCTGTTCGACAGCTACCCGGATACCCCCATCGAAGGCCGGGTCGACAGTGTCTTCGCTGCCTCGGGCGCGCAATTCAGCCTGCTGCCACCCGACAACGCCACCGGCAACTTCACCAAGGTGGTACAGCGCATCCCGGTGAAACTCACCTTCAGCGCCGACAACCCGCTGCACGGGCGCATTCGCCCCGGCATGTCGGTGACTGCCACCGTCGACCTGCGCAGCGAAAGCGAAGGCCACAATGGCCGGTGACCAATTGCTCCGGCCCACCGCTGAGCCCACCCGCCGCGACTGGATCGCGGTAATGAGCGTGATGCTCGGTGCGTTCATGGCGGTGCTGGATATCCAGATCACCAATTCGTCGCTGAAAGACATCCAGGGCGCACTGTCAGCGACGCTGGAGGAAGGCTCATGGATTTCCACCTCGTATCTGGTGGCGGAAATCATCATGATCCCGCTGACTGCCTGGCTGGTGCAGTTACTCTCGGCGCGGCGCCTGGCGGTGTGGGTTTCTGCAGGGTTTCTGTTGTCGTCACTGCTGTGCTCGATGGCCTGGAACCTGGAGAGCATGATCCTGTTCCGCGCCCTGCAAGGCTTTACCGGCGGCGCACTGATCCCGCTGGCGTTTACCCTTACCCTGATCAAGCTGCCCGAACACCACCGCGCCAAAGGCATGGCGATGTTCGCCATGACCGCCACGTTCGCCCCCTCCATCGGCCCCACGCTGGGCGGTTGGCTGACTGAGAACTGGGGCTGGGAGTACATCTTCTACATCAACATCCCCCCGGGCCTGGTGATGATTGCCGGTCTGATGTATGGGCTGGAAAAGAAAGAGGCGCACTGGGAACTGCTGAAAAGCACCGATTACGCAGGCATCGTCACCCTGGGCCTGGGGTTGGGCTGCCTGCAGGTGTTTCTCGAAGAAGGCCACCGCAAGGACTGGCTGGAGTCGAACTTGATCGTTGGCCTGGGCAGCATCGCCCTGATCAGCCTCATCACCTTCGTCATCCTGCAGTTTTCCAAGCCGCACCCGCTGATCAACCTGCGCATTCTCGGTAACCGCAACTTCGGCTTGTCGAGCATCGCCAGCCTGGGCATGGGCGTAGGCCTGTACGGGTCAATCTACCTGTTGCCGCTGTACCTGGCGCAGGTGCAGGGTTACAACGCCCTGCAGATCGGCGAGGTGATCATGTGGATGGGTGTCCCGCAGCTGTTCCTGATCCCGTTGGTGCCGCAACTGATGAAGGTGGTGTCACCCAAAGTGTTGTGCGCCTTGGGGTTCTGCCTGTTCGGCGCCGCCAGTTTCGGTTCGGGGGTGCTGAACCCGGACTTTGCCGGGCCGCAATTCAACCATATCCAGATCATCCGCGCCCTGGGCCAGCCGATGATCATGGTGACCATTTCGCTGATCGCCACGGCTTACATCCAGCCGCAGGATGCGGGGTCGGCATCGAGCCTGTTCAATATCCTGCGTAACCTGGGGGGTGCGATTGGTATCGCCTTGCTGGCCACGTTGCTGGATGCGCGGACCAAGGTGTATTTCGATTACCTGCGCGAATCGGTAGTGCCGAGCAACCCACAGGTGGCAGAACGGCTGGCGCAACTGGCGGAGCGCCTGGGCAATGACAATGCAGCGCTGGGCAAGCTGAGCGAGATTACCCATCAGCAGGCCATGATCATGGCCTACAACGATGCTTTCCACTTTGTCGGGATCGGGTTGGCGGTGAGCATGGTGGCAGTGTTGCTGACCCGCAAGCTGCCGGCGGGGTTGAAGGCTGGGGAAGCTCACTAGCTTGTACTGGCCCTATCGCCGGCAAGCCAGCTCCCACCGGTACCGGGCAAATTTTGAATGCAGCGGCACACCTGTGGGAGCTGGCTTGCCGACGACAGGGCCAGTTCATCCACCCAAAGGGATCAGCTGGTAATCAACCGTTCGCGCAGTTGGGTAATTTCATCGCGCAGCTGCGCCGCAGCTTCGAACTCCAGGTCGCGGGCGAGCTGCATCATCTTCTCTTCCAGCTGCTTGATGCGCTTGGTGATCTCGCCCGGTGTACGCAGCTCTGCCTCATAGCGGGCGCTCTCCTCTGCCGCCTTGGCCATGCCCTTGCGCTTTTTGCTGCGCGCGCCGGGCACGGTAGCGCCTTCCATGATGTCGGTGATGTCCTTGACCACACCCTTGGGCACGATACCGTTGGCTTCGTTGAAAGCGATCTGCTTTTCCCGGCGTCGCTCGGTTTCGTCAATTGCCCGCTGCATCGAGCCGGTAATATTGTCGGCGTACAGAATCGCCCGGCCATTGAGGTTACGCGCAGCACGGCCAATGGTCTGGATCAGGGAGCGCTCGGAACGCAGAAAACCTTCTTTGTCCGCATCCAGAATCGCCACCAGCGACACTTCTGGCATGTCCAGGCCTTCGCGCAGCAGGTTGATGCCCACCAGCACATCGAAGGTACCCAGGCGCAGGTCGCGGATGATCTCCACCCGCTCCACCGTGTCGATGTCCGAGTGCAGGTAGCGCACCCGCACATCGTGGTCGGCGAGGTAATCGGAAAGGTCCTCGGCCATGCGCTTGGTCAGCGTAGTGGCCAGCACCCGCTCCCCCACCGCCACGCGCTTGCGGATTTCCGACAGCAGGTCGTCTACCTGGGTCAGTGCCGGGCGTATCTCGACTTGCGGGTCGACCAGGCCGGTCGGGCGCACGACCTGCTCCACCACGCGCCCGGCATGCTCAGCCTCATAGGGGCCCGGGGTCGCGGAGACGAAGATGGTCTGCGGGCTGACGTCTTCCCATTCGTCGAAGCGCATCGGCCGGTTGTCCAGTGCCGAAGGCATGCGGAAGCCGTATTCGACCAGGGTTTCCTTGCGCGAACGGTCGCCCTTGTACATGGCGCCTACCTGCGGAACGCTGACGTGGGATTCGTCGATGACCAGCAGCGCATCGGCTGGCAGGTAGTCGTACAGGGTGGGTGGTGGCGCCCCGGCCGGGCGCCCGGACAGGTAGCGTGAATAGTTCTCGATGCCGTTGCAGTAGCCCAGCTCCATGATCATCTCAAGGTCGAAGCGGGTACGCTGCTCCAGGCGTTGCGCTTCTACCAGCTTGTTGGCCTTGTGCAGGTACTCAAGGCGCTCCTTGAGCTCTTCCTTGATGCCCTCCACGGCCTCCAGCAGGGTTTCCCGCGGGGTAACGTAGTGGCTCTTGGGGTAGAAGGTGAATCGCGGCAGCTTGCGGAAAACCTCGCCAGTGAGCGGGTCGAAGGCGGCTATGTTCTCCACCTCGTCATCGAACAGCTCGATGCGGATGGCCTCTAGGTCCGACTCGGCCGGGAAGATATCGATCACATCACCCCGCACGCGGAAAGTGGCACGGGCAAAGTCCATTTCGTTGCGGGTGTACTGCAGGTCGGCCAGGCGGCGCAGCAGTGCGCGCTGATCGAGCTTGTCGCCGCGGTCCACATGCAGGACCATTTTCAGGTAGGACTCGGGGCTGCCGAGGCCATAGATGCAAGACACGGTGGTGACGATGATTGCATCGCGCCGCTCAAGCAGCGCCTTGGTCGCGGACAGGCGCATCTGCTCGATGTGGTCGTTGATCGAGGCGTCCTTCTCGATGAAGGTGTCCGACGATGGTACGTAGGCCTCGGGCTGGTAGTAGTCGTAGTAGGAGACGAAATACTCCACCGCGTTGTTGGGGAAAAACGCCTTGAATTCGCCGTAGAGCTGCGCGGCCAGGGTCTTGTTCGGTGCCAGGACAAGTGTCGGGCGCTGCACCTGCGCGATGACGTTGGCGATGCTGAAGGTCTTGCCCGACCCGGTCACGCCGAGCAGCGTCTGGTGCGACAGCCCCGCTTCGATGCCTTCGACCATCTGACGGATGGCCTCGGGCTGGTCGCCGGCCGGCTGAAAACGGGTGACGAGCTGGAACTCGGACATGTTTGACCTCGCGGTGCTGCAGCAACTGTAAATTTAGCCAGTAGTCTATACCCAAATGCGGCTAGCTGGGGGCGCTTTCAAGGCTGGGCTGTGAGCGCTTGTTACAGTGGACCCGGCAATTAGACCAATGGTCGAAAAATATTTGCGCAAATAGCCTGAAAAGCTGTGCCAGAGTGTCGCAGTGACCGGACGGTATCACTATACTGACTCCCCGTTTGTGCACCGCTTCAGTGCATTCGGCTGGAGCGTGTACGCCCTATCACTCTCCAATCAGAGCCAAGGTAACAATGAGCCTGTTTTCCGCTGTCGAGCTGGCACCCCGCGACCCTATTCTGGGCCTCAACGAAGCATTCAACGCCGACCCACGTACCGATAAGGTCAACCTGGGCGTTGGCGTGTACTGCAATGAGGAAGGCCGCATTCCGCTGCTGCGCGCCGTGATCGAAGCCGAAACCCAGCGTGCCGCCCAGCACGCCTCGCGCGGCTACCTGCCGATCGACGGCATCGCCACTTATGACCAGGCCGTGCAAAAACTTATCTTTGGCGCCGAGTCGCCACTGCTGGCCGCTGGCCGCGTGGTCACCGTGCAAGCCGTTGGCGGCACCGGCGCGCTGAAGATCGGCGCCGACTTCCTCAAGCGCCTGTCGCCCAACGCTGTGGTAGCCATCAGCGACCCGAGCTGGGAAAACCACCGCGCACTGTTCGAGACTGCCGGCTTCCCGGTACAGAATTACCGCTACTACGACGCGCCAAGCAACGACGTCAACCGCGCGGGCATGCTGGAAGACCTGAACAACCTGCCGGCCGGCTCGATCGTGGTGCTGCATGCTTGCTGCCACAACCCGACCGGTGTCGACCTGGGCCTGGACGACTGGAAAAACGTCCTGGAAGTGGTCAAGGCCAAGGGCCATGTGCCGTTCCTCGACATGGCCTATCAGGGCTTTGGTGACGGCATCGCCGAAGATGCCTTCGCCGTGCGCCTGTTCGCCGAGTCGGGCCTGGAGTTCTTCGTTTCCAGCTCGTTCTCCAAGTCGTTCTCGCTGTACGGCGAGCGCGTTGGCGCACTGTCGATCGTCACCGCCTCGAAGGATGAGAGCACTCGCGTGCTGTCGCAGGTCAAGCGTGTGATCCGTACCACCTACTCCAACCCGCCGACCCATGGCGCAACCATCGTCGCTACCGTGCTGAACAGCGACGAACTGCGCCAAATGTGGGAAGCCGAGCTGGGCGAGATGCGCCAGCGCATCCACGGCATGCGTCAGCAAATGGTCAGCCTGCTGGCTGAATATGGCGCCAAGCGCGACTTCAGCTTCGTTGGCCGACAGGCAGGCATGTTCTCCTACTCGGGCCTGACCGTTGAACAGGTGGCCCGCCTGAAGAACGAGTTTGGCATCTACGCACTGGACACCGGCCGCATCGCGGTTGCCGCGCTGAACCAGAGCAACATCCACGTGGTAACCAAGGCCATCGTCGAAGTGCTGTAACCTGTTGATTTGCCTGGGAGAGGCTTGACTTCTTCCAGGCAGTCAGTAAGATACGCACAGATTCCGCGATAGCTCAGTCGGTAGAGCAAATGACTGTTAATCATTGGGTCCCTGGTTCGAGTCCAGGTCGCGGAGCCAAACATTGAAAAGCCCCTGGGTGCGCAAGCAACCGGGGGCTTTTTGCATTGCATCGGATTTACTGGCCCAGCGGCTCGGTCACTGGCTTGCCCTCGTCCACCAGGCTCCAGACCAGCAGCTTGGCGGGCTGGGTCTTGCTGGCATTGCGTGACACGCTGTGCACGGTGCCTGGCGCCTCGTACCAGTACTCACCGGCCTTGTAGGTCTTTTCCGGATCGTTGTTGAGCTTCGACACCACTGCCCCCTCCAGAACGTAGGCCATCACTGCGCCGGGGTGCTGATGCGCGGGCGATGCCTCGCCAGGGGCGTAGCTCACCGTAAGCATGACAGCCGTTTTGCCCGGGGCGTTCGAGGGTTGTTGCTGCTGCAGGACTTTGACCTGGTCGGCAACGTCGCCGTGGGCCCAGGCGGGGGCTTGGACGGCGAGCAGAGCAAAAAGGACGATAGCCAAGGGTTTCATGGCGGGCTTCTCCTGGATGACTAATGCCAGCAGGTTAGGCCTTCGTTGGCTGAAGACAAATGGCCAATTCGAGGTAAAAGCAGGGGGCCGATTTTACCTGTGCCGCCCGCTCCCACAAGTTCATTCGCCACAGGTGCTGTACCTGTGGGAGCGGGCATGCCCGCGAAGAGGCCGGTACAGGCAACCAAGAGCTCAGCTGCTACGCCCAATCGGGTAGAACACGCCTTGGCTCCAGACCCCCAGCCATTCCTCGCCGTCGATTTCACGCGCCACCGCCAGCTCTACCAACTGATAGAAAACATTGCGGTGAATCAGCGCCTCAAGGTTGCTGCGCATCAGCACATAGGGCGATGGCTCCTGCGTCACCGGGTCGATGACCACACGCAAAGGGTTGTCCGGCCCGGCGTCAACCTGGTCCTCGACATTGCTGGTGAAGCGCAGCACCTGCTGCTCCCCCTCCCCCAGCACCTCCAGAGCCACGGCCACAAATGGGGCATCGTCGACGCGGATGCCAACCTTTTCTACCGGGGTAATCAGGAAGTAGTCATCGCCATCGCGGCGAATGATCGTGGAAAACAACCGCACCATCGGTTTGCGCCCGATCGGCGTGCCCAGGTAATACCAGGTGCCATCGCGGGCAATGCGCATATCGATGTCACCGCAAAAATCCGGGTTCCACAGATGCACCGGCGGCAGGCCCTTGGCCTTGGGGATCTGTGCCAGAAGATCATTGGCCTTGCCGGAATCACTCATCACGCCTGCCTCATTCGCTCATACCCAGAAGGCTACGAGCGTACTCGCGCATCGGCGCACCAAGCAAATCCTCCGGGGTGTTGTCGTGGAACGTCAACAAACCGCCACGGCTCTTGATGCGTGCGGTGTCGATCAGGTAGCGGGTATTGGTTTCGATCAACATCATCTGCACCACGCCAGTGTCCCACCCCAGCCGGTCGACGGCCTGTTCGTCATACCACTCATCGCCATTGCCGATGCGGTCGTCGGTACGGGCGAAGCGGGTGTACAGGACGTAGTCGGCACCCACCGAGCGTGCCTGGGCAATGGCGTCTTCCAGGCCCAATGGGCCTTGGGCGCGGCGCACCAACGGGAAATACTCGACAAAGCTCTTGAACGCCTCGTCAGCCACCGCATTCTGCCGTGGCACCGGCCCCTTGCCCGGCGGCACGAATGCGCCCTGGCCGATGAAAATGAACGAATCGGGCTGCAGGCGGATCGACAGGGTACGCCGGGTATCGCTGTGGTCCAGCAGACCGGCATCGCTCATGTGATAGCGGACGCCTTCGCCCATATCGCTGACATTCATGCAGCCGCCCAGCGCCATCAGCGCCAGCAGCAAGACCAGGCTACGCATCTTTCCTCCAGTGGCCGGCGACGAAAAACCGGCGAATAGCAGGCGGATGCAGCTTTTGCGCCAGCTTCAGCCGCCAATCACCTTCATCACCATCACATCACCGGAAAACGCCAGGTCCTGCTTGTCTGCCAGCGCCTTGACCAACAGGCGCTGCAGGGCCGGAAGGGCCTGATGACGCGGCTTTTCCAGCAGGTCACCGACGAAGTGGCGATTGCTCGAAGACAGGCAGCCATGCAACCAGCCCGTGGAGGACAGGCGCAAGCGCGAGCAGGTACGGCAAAACGGCACGCTCTCGTTGGCGATGATGCCGAAGTGGCCAATGCCCGGGATTTCATAGCGCAGGGCTGTAGCGTCCAGCGGCGCATCGACCTGGACATAGGCATACTTGCCGCCGATCAGCGCCAGCAACTGGTCGAGCCCGACGAACTGCTGCACAAAGGCATTGTGCTCACGGGCCAGGTGGCCCATGCGCATGAGTTCTATGAAGCGCAACTCGAAGCCGCGCTCCAGGCAGTAATCCAGCAGCGGCAATACCTGGTCGAGGTTGTGCCCGCGCATTGGCACCATGTTCACCTTGATTCGCATGCCCAGCGCAGTGGCCTGCTCCATACCCGCCAGCACACTGGCCAGGTCGCCGCCCCGGGCAATGCGGCGGAAGGCCTGGGGGTTGAGAGTGTCGAGGGAAACATTCAGGCGTCGGATACCCGCCGCTTGCAGCTGGGGCAGCTTGCGTGCCAACAGCTGGCCATTGGTGGTCAGCGAGATATCGTCGAGGTCGAGCTTGGCCACTGCGGCCAGAAAGGCATCCAGGCGCGGGCTGACCAGCGGCTCACCCCCTGTGATGCGTAGGCGCTCGATACCCGCCGCTTCGATCAGGTAAGCCACGCCGCGGGCCAGGGCATCTGCCGAGAGCTCGTCTTGCGCCGCCACCAGGCGTTTGCCGTCGGGCACGCAGTAGGTGCAGGCATAATTGCAAGCAGCCGTCAGGCTGACACGCAGGTTGCGAAAGCGCCTGCCTTGACGATCGACAATCATGAATGACTCCGGCATGGATGATAGGGGCAGGCGAAACCTGACTCATAAATCAGGTTTTTGCAAGCCCCCGCACCCTGCCGGTTTCAGCGTCAAGTGACGGAACGCTTCAGTTCGTCGGTTCCGGATCGCGTTTGCGTTTGTTGCCCATGCGCACACCGATGTCCATCAGGAACTGGAAGAAACCTTCCTGATCCTCAAGCACATTGCTCCAGAACGGCGAGTGGTACAGCGCAACGGCGCCGTGCACCAGCGCCCAAGCGGCGCAGTAATGGAAATACGGTGGTACGTCTTCGAGCTTGCCTTCGCTGATGCGGCCCTTGATCAGCTGAGTCAGGCGATCGAAGTTGGAGGCACGGATACTGTGCAGTTGCTCGACCATTTCCGGCACCTGGTTGCCCTTGACCACCTTCTCTTCCAGGCGATCGAACAACCGGTAACGTTGCGGGTCGCGCATGCGGAACTCGAAGTAGGCGCGTGACAGGGCTTCCTTGTCACGGTCGACGTCGGCCGAGTGCAACAGTTCGTTCAGGTCGCGCTCATAGTCGAGCATCAGGCGCAGGTAGATTTCCGCCTTTGACTTGAAATGCTTGTAGATCGTGCCTTTGCCGATACCCACGGCGTCGGCGATCATTTCGACAGTGACGCTGTCCTCACCCTGTTCGAGAAACAGCTTGAGCGCGGTGTCGAGGATTTCCTGTTCGCGACGGCGAAACTCACGGACCTTACGAGGTTCTTTCTGCATGGGAAGGACTGGATGACAATCGAAGCGGTTTATTATGCCTAACTTGCAAGAAATTGCACGGATCATCCACGCATGTCTGTGTTTCACCATGCTTACTGCCATGCGCTGTGGAAGGATTGAAACCTCGGCGTATTCCAAATTTGTTTAAAAAACGACCAATATACGCTGGCACTGCGCCAAACCTGACCAATACTTGAAGTGTTGGCGCGGCGCATCCCCCCCAAGTGGCGCGCCGATAAAGGTGCTCAGGGACCGCGTACCTTTGTTTTACTCCTAATGGTCTTAACCCGGATTCCCCCCCAGAACCCGGGTTTTTTTTGCTTGCGCGACGGGTCGCACAGCGACCCGCACTCCCCGCTCGAGGTTGTGCTATACCGTGATTTTGATTTTGTTTTTTGATTTTGTATTTTGATTTTGATTTTGATCTTCGCGACTTCAGTAGGCCGAACGCAGGCCTTGCGGAGGGAGGTGACGGGCATGGATGCCCGTCAAGCGCTGGGCCCCAGGATGGGGCCTG
>NZ_JBWKXT010000057.1:0-41023 GCF_059423245.1 Pseudomonas sp. GW460-LB5 | reverse complement strand
CCCCCCCCCCCCCGCTCCCACAATGGCTCGGCGAAGCCCCATCCATTCCTCTGGCGAACATGACAATGACCACCCCCAGCCAATTCTCCCCCGACCACCCGGTCCCCACCCACCAGCGCATCTTCGGCGCCCGCGACCTGTTCTCGCTGTGGTTCTCCCTCGGCATCGGCCTGATGGTGCTGCAAGTCGGCGCCATGCTCGCCCCAGGCCTTGGCCTTGCCAGCGCGGTGCTGGCCATCGCCCTGGGCACCGGCGTGGGTGTGCTGTTGCTGGGCGCCGCCGGTGTCATCGGCAGCGACACCGGCCTTTCTGCCATGGGCACCCTGAAACTCAGCCTGGGCAGCCATGGCGCGCGCTTGCCGGCTGTGCTCAACCTGCTGCAACTGGTAGGTTGGGGCGCATTTGAGATCATTGTCATGCGCGATGCCGCCAGCCTGCTGGGCGCGCGGGCGTTCGGCGAAGGCAGTGCCTGGAACAGCCCGATGCTCTGGACCCTGTGTTTCGGCGCTCTGGCCACCCTGCTGGCCGTCAGCGGGCCGCTGGCCTTCGTGCGCAAGGTGCTGCGCGCCTGGGGTATCTGGGTGTTGCTGGGCGCCTGTCTGTGGCTGACCTGGAACCTGTTCGCCAAGGCCGACCTGGCTGAACTGTGGGGCCGCGCCGGTGACGGTTCGATGTCGCTGGCCGTGGGCTTTGACATCGTCATCGCCATGCCGCTGTCCTGGTTGCCGCTGATCGCCGACTACTCGCGCTTCGCCCGCAACGGCAAGCACGTGTTCGGCGGCACGGTACTTGGCTATTTCATCGGCAACACCTGGCTGATGAGCCTGGGCGTGGCCTACACCCTGGCCTTTGCCGCCAGTGGCGAAGTCAATGCCTTGCTGCTGGCCCTGGCGGGCGCAGGCATGGGTATTCCGCTGCTGCTCATTCTGCTGGACGAGTCGGAAAAGGCCTTTGCCGACATCCACTCGGCGGCTGTTTCCACCGGCGTGCTCGTACCTGTGAAGGTTGAGCACCTGGCGCTGGGCATTGGCGTACTGTGCACCCTGATCGCCCTGCTGGCCCCGCTGGCCCAGTACGAAAACTTCCTGCTGCTGATTGGTTCGGTGTTCGCGCCGCTGTTTGGCGTGGTGCTGATGGACCACTACGTGATCCGTCGTCGTCGCCTGCCGGCGCAGGTGGGTGGCTTGCACTGGCAGGCACTGGTGGCCTGGTTTGCGGGGGTGGCGGCCTATCACCTGATTGCCGCCAACGCTCCAGAGCTGGGGGCTACCCTGCCAGCACTGTTACTGGCAGGTGTGCTGCACGGGCTGCTGAGCTTCAGCCGCGGCCGGGAAACAGTTCAGGCTTGAGTACGCCATTCAGGCGCGGGTAGGGGATCTTCAGTTCCACGTGGCCCATGGAATAGGGCGCGATGGCGTAGACCTCGTACTTGACCACTACCGCGCCGTACGTCAGGGCGATGTGCGGCGACTTCTTGAACGGCCAGGTCTTGACGAACTCGGCGTCCTTGTCCATGCCCACGCTCATCAGCCAGGCCCGGTGCGACTCCTCGACGGTTTTCCAGAAGGTCTCCTCCTGGCCTGGCACAAGCATGTCCTGCAGGGTCAGCACCTTGTCCAGCTTGCGCGAGTAGTTGATGAAGCCGCGCCCGGGCATGCCATGCGCGCCACCACTGTCCAGGTAGCTGGACAATTCGATGATCACCAGCCCGTCATGCTGCTCGCGTACCTTGGCTTGCAAATAACTGCTGTTACGTTTGTCGGCACTGGCCAGGTATTGCTGTTCGTAGGCCTGCAAGGTGCTGGGCGCGGTGCCATGCTGATTGTCTTCGGTCAGTTGCAGCAGGCGCTTTTCGACGATGCCGTCGAGCGCGGGCAGGGCCGGGAAGTGGACCGTGTCGATGTTCACCAGCGGGCAGTCGCTTTCGCTGCAGCCGGGTTTGACATGCTCCCAGGCGTCGCGCTTGACCTCGAGCGGGGCCCGGTAGTTGGGCGTGAACAGGCTCTGGCAGGCGCCTAGAGCCAGTGCCAGCACAGCCACGGAAGTCAGTTTGACAAGTGTCATGGTGATCCTTGCAGAACAGGGAAAGTCGGCCTTTGACCGTCTGCGCGGCCTTCAGTTCGCCACTAAGCTAACAGAGTGAAGACGCGCTGTCCCGAGTGTGCGAACGGTTGCCGGAAAGGGGTGAAACGGGCAAGCGTGCAGAGTAGGATGGCGCGATGCGGTAATTGAGGTAACGAGGATTTCCATGTCAGACACGTTGAATTCGGTGCCCAAGGCGGTCGAGATCGTCAAGCGGGACAATTGCTTCCAGGGCTTCTACAAGCTCGACAAGGTGCACCTGCGCCACGAGCTGTTTGCCGGTGGCATGGGCCGCGAGATCAGCCGCGAACTGTTTGTGCGCCACGATGCAGTGTGTGTGCTGCCTTACGACCCGTTGCGTGATGAAGTGGTGCTGATCGAGCAGTTCCGCGTCGGCGCACTGGACAAGGTCGGTAACCCCTGGCTGATCGAGATGGTTGCCGGGCTGATCGACAAGGATGAAGAACCCGAGGAAGTCGCCCATCGCGAAGCCGAGGAAGAGGCTGGCCTGACGTTCAGTGCCTTGTGGCCGATGACCCGCTACTTCCCGTCGCCCGGCGGCAGTGACGAATACGTTCACCTGTTCCTTGGCCGTTGCAGCAGCGAAGGCGCGGGAGGGCTGCATGGTCTGGAAGAAGAGGGCGAAGACATCCGCGTGCGCGTGTGGTCGTTCGAGGATGCCTTGCAGGCGGTACGCGATGGGCGCATCTGCAACGCGGCGACTATTATCGGCTTGCAATGGCTGGCGCTGAACCGTGACGAAGTACGAGGTATGTGGAAGTGAACCTGCTGCGCGAGCGCTATCGAGTCGACCTGGTCGGGCTGCAGGCCGCCTGCGAGGCCAACTACGCCCGGCTGATGCGCCTGTTGCCCGACATGCGCACCACCCAGAGCTCGCGCCGCATCGGCATGACCCAGGGCGACCAGATGCTCGGCGTGCTGGTGCTGGACGTGGTGCTGGCCTGCCCGTACACCACCACCTTGCATGTGCGTCAGGAGCACAGCCTGCCGTGGCTGCCGGTGCCGCACCTGGAAGTGCAGGTGTACCACGATGCACGCATGGCCGAAGTGGTCAGCGCCGAACACACCCGGCGCCTGCGCAGTATCTACCCGTATCCGAACGAGGCCATGCACCAGCCGGACGAAAAGGCCCAGCTCAACCTGTTCCTGGGTGAATGGCTGAGCCACTGCCTGGCCTGCGGCCACGAACTGGCAAGCGTTCGCTGACATGCATCCAGACCAGACGCGCCCTGTACATGTGCTGCAACTGACCGACGCCCATCTTTTCGCCGATCCGGCCGGCAGCATGCTGGGGCTCAATACCCGTGACAGCCTGCGCCATGTGGTGGCCCAGGTGCGGCGCGAGCAACCGCTTATCGACCTGCTGTTGTGTACAGGTGATCTGTCCCAGGACGCTAGCGTTGCCTCTTATGAGGCGTTCCGGGAGCTGACGGCGCCGTTAGCCGTGCCCACCCGCTGGTTGCCGGGTAACCACGACGAGGCCCGGATAATGGCTGAAGTGGCCCCGGAACTGGTGCAAGCGGTAACTGATGTTGGGGCCTGGCGTATTGTCATGCTCAACACTGCGGTGCAGGGGGCGACACACGGTCTGCTGGAGAGCGACCAGCTGGCGGTGCTGGAGGCCGCCTTGAACGAGGCGGGCGAGCGGCATTGCCTGGTGTGCTTCCACCATCAGCCGGTAGACATCGGCTGCGCCTGGATCGCGCCGATCGGCTTGCGCAATGCCCAGGCTCTGTTCGATATCGTCGAGGCTTATCCACAGGTGCGGGCGTTGCTGTGGGGGCATGTGCATCAGGAATGGGATGAGGTGCGCGACGGGCGGCGCCTGCTGGCCACGCCTTCAACCTGTATTCAGTTCGCGGCGCGCAGCGAAGACTTCAAGGTGAGCGAGGAGCAGCCCGGGTACCGCTGGTTGCGCCTGCACGCCGACGGGCGGCTGGAAACCGGGGTGGAGCGGGCCACGGATTTTGCGGTGAAACTCGACTTTGATAGCCCGGGGTATTGAGGATCTTGGGGCTGCTGCGCAGCCCATTCGCGGCACAAGGCCGCTCCCACAGGAGACCGGGAATCCCTGTGGGAGCGGCCTTGTGCCGCGAATGGGCGCAGAGCGCCCCCGGTACTTTCAAGTCTGTTGAAGAATTTGTTGCTAAAACCACGGTGCGGCGCCAAAACCCGGCGAACGCGCTACACTGCGCGTCCCTGCGCCCACATCATCAGGCGCGAAGCCACAGATTTCGGGGGCAGCATGTCGGGTTCCATCCTCTATATCCATGGCTTCAACAGCTCGCCGCTGTCGACCAAGGCGCGCCAGCTCGACGCCGTGATGCAGCAACTGGGCCTGTCGGCCCAGCTACGTGTGCCCGCCTTGCATCACCACCCGCGGCAGGCCATCGCCCAGCTTGAAGCGGCCATCGCCGAACTGGGTGCGCCACTGCTGGTGGGCAGTTCGCTCGGCGGCTACTATGCCACCCATCTGGCCGAGCGCCATGGCCTCAAGGCCCTGCTGGTCAACCCTGCGGTAACGCCGCACAAGCATTTCGACGGGTACCTGGGCACTCAGCGCAATCACTACAGCGGTGAAACCTGGGAGCTGACCCACGATCACGTACAGGCCCTGGCCGAGCTGGAAGTGCCGGCCCCGGTGGATGCCGGCCGCTATCAAGTGTGGCTGCAGACCGCCGATGAGACCCTGGACTATCGCCATGCCGAGCGTTATTACCGTGCATGCGCCCTGCGTATCCAGGCCGGTGGCGATCACAGCTTCCAGGGCTTTGCCGAGCGCCTGCCGGCTCTGCTGGCGTTTGCCGGCATTGCTCGCGGGCACTACGCGGCGCTCGATTTTTCTGTATTTTGACCTTTTTGCATTCACCAGACTGACGACGAGACCCTATGGCCAATCCCAGCGCTAGCGCCTATAACGCAGACGCCATCGAAGTCCTCTCGGGCCTTGACCCGGTCCGCAAGCGGCCGGGCATGTACACCGATACCAGCCGCCCCAACCACCTGGCCCAGGAAGTCATCGACAACAGTGTTGACGAAGCCCTGGCTGGCCACGCCCGTTCTGTGCAGGTCATCCTGCATGCCGACCATTCGCTGGAGGTCAGCGACGATGGCCGCGGCATGCCGGTGGACATCCACCCGGAAGAGGGCGTGTCCGGTGTCGAGCTGATCCTTACCAAGCTGCATGCCGGCGGCAAGTTCTCCAACAAGAACTACCAGTTCTCCGGGGGGTTGCACGGTGTGGGTATCTCGGTGGTCAACGCCCTGTCGACCCAGGTACGTGTGCGCGTCAAGCGCGACGGCAACGAATACCAGATGACCTTCGCCGATGGCTTCAAGGCCAGCGAGCTGGAAGTGGTCGGCTCGGTCGGCAAGCGCAACACCGGTACCAGCGTCTACTTCAGTCCAGACCCGAAGTACTTCGACTCACCCAAGTTCTCCATCAGCCGCCTCAAGCATGTGCTCAAGGCCAAGGCCGTGCTGTGCCCGGGGCTGCTGGTAAGCTTTGAAGACAAAGCCAGCGGCGAGAAGGTCGAGTGGCACTATGAAGACGGCCTGCGTTCTTACCTGGTCGATGCGGTCAGCGAGTTCCAGCGCCTGCCTGACGAGCCGTTCTGCGGCAGCCTGGCGGGCAACAAGGAAGCCGCAGACTGGGCGTTGCTGTGGTTGCCAGAAGGCGGCGACAGCGTCCAGGAAAGCTACGTCAACCTGATCCCCACTGCGCAGGGCGGCACCCATGTCAACGGCCTGCGTCAGGGCCTGCTGGATGCCATGCGCGAGTTCTGCGAGTTCCGCAATCTGCTGCCGCGTGGGGTGAAGCTGGCGCCGGAGGACGTGTGGGAGCGCATCTCTTTCGTGCTCTCGATGAAAATGCAGGAGCCGCAGTTCTCCGGGCAGACCAAAGAGCGCCTGTCGTCGCGCGAGGCGGCTGCCTTTGTCTCCGGCGTGGTCAAGGACGCCTTCAGCCTGTGGCTCAACGCCCACCCCGAGCTGGGCATGCAACTGGCAGAACTGGCCATCAGCAACGCCGGGCGCCGCCTGAAGGCCAGCAAGAAGGTCGAGCGCAAGCGCATCACCCAGGGCCCGGCTTTGCCGGGCAAGCTGGCCGATTGCGCCGGCCAGGACCCGATGCGTGCCGAACTGTTCCTGGTCGAGGGTGACTCGGCGGGTGGCTCGGCCAAGCAGGCACGGGACAAGGAATACCAGGCGATCCTGCCGCTGCGCGGCAAGATCCTCAACACCTGGGAAGTGGACGGTGGCGAAGTTCTGGCCAGCCAGGAAGTGCACAACATCGCCGTGGCCATCGGTGTTGACCCGGGTGCCACAGACCTGGCGCAACTGCGTTACGGCAAAGTCTGCATCCTCGCCGACGCCGACTCTGACGGCCTGCACATCGCCACGCTGCTGTGTGCGCTGTTCGTCCAGCACTTCCGTGCGCTGGTGGAGGCGGGGCATGTGTACGTGGCCATGCCACCGCTGTATCGCATCGACCTGGGCAAGGAAATCTACTACGCCCTCGACGAAGCCGAGCGTGACGGCATCCTCGACCGCCTGGTGGCCGAGAAGAAGCGCGGTAAACCGCAGGTTACCCGCTTCAAGGGCCTGGGTGAGATGAACCCGCCGCAACTGCGTGAAACCACCATGGACCCGAACACCCGGCGCCTGGTGCAGCTGACCCTGGATGACGTCGAGGCCACCTGCGAGCTGATGGACAAGCTGCTAGCCAAGAAGCGCGCAGGTGACCGCAAGAGCTGGCTGGAAACCAAAGGCAACCTGGCCGAGGTCATGGTTTGATTCGGCACGTTCTTGCCGTTTGCGTTGCGTTGGTTGCCTTGCCTGCCCTGGCGGGTAACTGGCCCGAGCTGAAGCTCACTGCCGAGTACCCGATTGACGGCATGCGCGGTGGCAACTTGTCCGGCCTGGCGCAATGCCGGGGCGGGCTGTGGGGCGTGTCCGACCGCGACGACGACCGCATCTACCGCTTCGACCAGCAGAACCCGACGTGGCGCGCGCAACCGCTAACCTTTACCCCGCCATCGCCTCCGGAAAGCGGCCTGCCATGGGGCCTGAAATCGCGTAATTGGGCGGCCTCGTACATTCGCGGGGGCGAGCTGGATTTCGAAGGTATCACCTGTGACCAGGCGGGTAACCTGTACCTGGCCAGTGAAGCCCATGCCGCCGTATTGCAGTTACCGGTACAAGGCGAGCCGGACTGGTTGAAGATCGACCCGGCCATGGTGCGCCAGGCCCGCGCCAGCGGCATGCTGCTGAACTTCAATGCCTTGTTCGAAGGCCTGGCGATCAACCCGGCGGGCGACCGCCTGTGGCTGGCCGCCGAACGCGAGCGCCGTGGCCTGGTGGCCATCGAGCGCCAGCAATCGGTGTGGACCTGCGGACGCAGCTGTGTGCTGCTGAGCGAGGCCGGAGTCGAGATGCAGCCTGCACAAATGCCCAATGCCAGGGCGCTGTCGCGCGATTTTGCCGACCTGGCCTGGTTCGAGGGCAAGCTCTTCACCCTCGAACGCAATGCTTACCGGGTCTGCCGGCGTGATACCGACAGCGGTCAGGTCGAGCGCTGCTGGTCGTTTGCGGCCGACGCCCTGGCCGAGGCGCGCCGATACCCGCAACCATTCGGCCTGGCCGAAGCCCTTGTGATTGATGCCAAGGGCGCATGGATCGGCCTGGACAACAACAACGGCGCCCGGGCCGATGGCGAGACGCGTCCGATTGTCTGGCGCTTCGCTGCACCGGAAGGTGGCTGGAGCGCCAAACCATGAGCCAGGCGCCGGGCAAGCGGGCGGGCAGGGTACTGATGATCGTCGCCTGGGCGGCGGCACTGTTCCTCGCCACGCGCTTTTTCGGCCAGTGGGAAGACAGCCAGCGCAACCCTAATGCCCAGGTGCAGTCCGAGCACGGCGAAGGCTTTGTCGAAGTGCGCCTGCTGGGCAACGGCCAGGGCCACTTCATGGTGGATGGCGCGATCAACGGCCAGGCGGTGCATTTCCTGCTCGACACCGGTGCCACCGATGTGGCGATCCCCGAGGCGCTGGCCCGTGACCTGAACCTTGAGCGCGGCAGCCCGGTGTTGCTCAGCACCGCCAATGGCCGCACCGAAGGCTACCGCACACGCCTGGTCAGCCTGCAACTGGGCGATATCCGCCTGCAGGATGTGCGCGCCATCGTGGTGCCGGGGCTGGACGGGCAAACCGTACTGCTGGGCATGAGTGCCCTGAAACAACTTGAATTTACCCAGCGCGGCGGCACCATGCTGCTACGCCAGAACCTGAAATGACGAGGCCCGCATGAGCGACTCACTGGAACTCAGCCTGGACGGTGTCGAACGCCGCTCGCTGGCTGACTTCACCGAACAGGCCTACCTCAACTATTCCATGTACGTGATCATGGACCGCGCCTTGCCGCACATCGGCGATGGCCTGAAGCCGGTGCAGCGACGCATCGTCTATGCCATGAGCGAGTTGGGGCTCGATGCCGATGCCAAGCACAAGAAGTCGGCGCGCACCGTCGGTGACGTGCTCGGCAAGTTCCACCCCCACGGCGACTCGGCCTGCTACGAGGCCATGGTGCTGATGGCGCAACCGTTCAGCTACCGCTACACCCTGGTCGACGGCCAGGGTAACTGGGGTGCGCCGGACGATCCGAAGTCGTTCGCCGCCATGCGTTATACCGAGGCGCGGTTGTCACGCTACGCCGAAGTGCTGCTCAGCGAAGTTGGCCAAGGCACCGTGGATTGGGTACCGAACTTTGACGGCACCCTGCAGGAGCCGGCCGTGCTGCCGGCGCGCCTGCCCAACATCCTGCTCAACGGTACCACCGGTATCGCCGTGGGCATGGCCACCGACGTGCCGCCGCACAACCTGCGTGAGGTGGCCAGCGCCTGCGTGCGCCTGCTCGACGAGCCCAAGGCCACCATCGAGCAGCTGTGCGAGCACATTCAGGGGCCGGACTACCCCACCGAGGCGGAAATCATCACGCCGCGGGCAGAAATCCTCAAGATGTACGAAAGCGGCCGCGGCTCGATCCGCATGCGTGCCGTTTACCGCGTCGAGGATGGCGATATCGTTGTGACTGCACTGCCACACCAGGTCTCCGGGGCCAAGGTGCTGGAGCAGATCGCCGCACAGATGCAGGCCAAGAAACTGCCGATGGTGGCGGACCTGCGTGACGAATCCGACCACGAGAACCCGTGCCGCATCGTCATCATCCCGCGCTCCAACCGTGTGGATGCCGACGAACTGATGCAGCACCTGTTCGCCACCACCGACCTGGAGAGCAGCTACCGGGTCAACGTCAATATCATTGGCCTGGACGGCCGCCCGCAGTTGAAGAACCTGCGTGCAATATTGGTGGAATGGCTGGAGTTCCGCACCAACACTGTTCGCCGGCGGCTGCAGCATCGCCTGGACAAGGTGGAAAGGCGCCTGCACCTGTTGGACGGTTTGCTCACCGCATTCCTCAACCTGGATGAAGTGATTCACATCATTCGTACCGAGGAGCACCCCAAGCAGGCGCTGATTGCCCGATTCGAGCTGAGCGAAATCCAGGCTGAGTACATCCTCGAGACCCGCCTGCGTCAGCTGGCGCGCCTGGAAGAGATGAAAATCCGCGGCGAGCAGGACGAACTGCTCAAGGAACAGGCCAAGCTGCAGGCGCTGCTGGGCAGCGAGGCCAAGCTGCGCAAGCTGGTGCGCAGCGAACTGATCAAGGATGCCGAAACCTACGGCGATGCGCGCCGTTCGCCCATCGTCGAGCGCGTCGAAGCCAAGGCCCTTTCGGAAAACGAACTGATGCCGACCGAGCCGGTCACCGTGGTGCTCTCGGAGAAGGGCTGGGTGCGTTGCGCCAAAGGCCACGACATCGACGCCACCGGCTTGTCGTACAAGGCCGGCGATGGCTTCAAGGCCGCTGCGGCCGGGCGTTCCAACCAGTTTGCCGTGCTCATCGACTCTACGGGCCGCAGCTACTCGGTGGCTGCTCACAGCTTGCCGTCGGCACGTGGTCAGGGCGAGCCGCTGACCGGCCGCCTGACGCCACCGCCGGGGGCCACCTTCGAGTGCGTGCTGTTGCCGGACGACGACGCGCTGTACGTGGTGGCCTCGGATGCGGGCTACGGCTTTGTGGTCAAGGGTGAAGACTTGCAGGCCAAGAACAAGGCCGGCAAGGGTTTGCTCAGCTTGCCCAACGGTGCCAAGGTCATGACCCCGCGCCTGGTGGCCAATCGCGAGCAGGACTGGCTGGCAGCCGTGACCACCGAAGGTCGCTTGCTGGTGTTCAAGGTCAGCGACTTGCCGCAGCTGGGCAAGGGCAAGGGCAACAAGATCATTGGCGTGCCGGGCGACCGGGTGGCCAGTCGTGAAGAATATGTCACCGATCTGGCCGTTATTGCCGAAGGTGCGACCCTTGTATTGCAAGCCGGCAAGCGTACCCTTTCTCTGAAAGCGGACGACCTGGAGCATTACAAGGGTGAGCGCGGACGGCGAGGCAGCAAGCTGCCACGCGGCTTCCAGCGCGTCGATGGGTTGCAGGTGGAAGTGCCGGCGTAACGTGCAGAAATGTCTGGAACGGCAATTTCAGCGCCGTTCCGGGCAGAAATGCTGGAGTCGGACGGTTATTTCGCGGATGATATGGCCCTTGCGGTGCCGACGTAGTCGTGTGCCCGTTTGAATCTATATGTATCACTGCGGTGGCCTATAGGCGACCGCCTGGATGGGATGATGAAACTTCTGCGCCTTCCATTTGCGCTGTTGATGACTGGCCTGCTGGGCCTTGGCGGGTGCACCATGCATCAGCCGGTTGCCTTGTACCAGCTCGACAGTGGTGATCCTGGCCAGCCTTCGCAGAGTGCAGGCATGGCCGTGGTGCTCGGCCCGGTATCGGTAGCCGATTACCTGCAGCGTGAGACGTTCCTGCAGCGTCAAGCCGATGGCAGCTTGAGCGCGGCGACTGACGGCCGTTGGGCGGGTAGCCTTTCGTCGGATATCGACCAGTTGCTGGTGCGTCAACTGGCCTGGCGCCTGGACAGCCAGCGCGTTGTGCTGGCGCCGGCGACCGCTGGCTTCAGCCCGGACGTGCAGGTACTGTTGTCGATCACGCGCCTGGACTCGGGCAAAAACCAGCCGGCCATCCTGGATGCCCAGTGGCGTCTGCTGGACCGCCGGGGCCATGTGCGTGACAACCGTATCGTTCACCTCGAGCAGCAGCATGAGGGTAGCGAGTCGTCGCAGGTACAGGCTCAGGGCCAACTGCTGCAGAAGCTGGCTGAACAGCTGAGCACCGCAGTCAAGCCACTGGCCAACCAGCCGGCGATTGCCGAAGAAGCCCCGAAAAAGCCCGCTGCACCGGTGCAGGTGAAGAAGGGGCCGGAGAAGTCCAAGATTCCGATGGCCTCGCCGATTCGCACCGACATGGAAGTTTATCGGTTCTGATTCAACAGCCATCCACAAAAAAGCCCGCATAGGTTGCGGGCTTTTTTGTATCTAAAGGATAGATGCGGACTTTGTGGGAGCGGGCGTGCCCGCTCCCACAGGGGAAACTGTCAGGCGCGGCGTTCGTGCATGCGGGCCAGCTGGCGCTCCAGCATCGACGGGTAAGGCTCCATCAAGCGCTCCACACAGCAGGCGCCTTCTGGGCTGGCAATCGGGCGAATGCGGGCGCGCTGGCGAATCAGCGCGTCATCGCTGATCTGCCGCTCCACCAGCAACAGGTTGCGGCTGTGCTGTGACAGCGCCAGGGCATCCTGGGCCTTTTCGGTCATCAGCAGGTCCACCAGCTCCAGCCCTTGCAGGTCGTTGCCCAGGACCAGGCCCAGCTGCAGCTGAAGGGTGATGCCGCTGTCAGCCACTTCGATCTGCAGGGCATGACCCAAGGCGCGCAACAGCTCACCGCAGCAGATGGCGTTGGTCAGGTAGTCCTCGCCACAGTCGCGGCTGTGGAACAGCACCAGGGTGCTGCCGTCGTTGAGCGTGTGGGTTTCACCGTCATAGAGCGAGGCTGCATGCTCCAGGCAATCGCGGTAGCGTTCGGTCAGCTCGGTCAGGCGTGTGCGGGGCAAGCGGCGCAGTTGTTCCTGCGAGCCCAGTTGCACGGCAAGTACGGCGCTGTACTGCGGCTCGTCAGACTCGACCGGGGCGGCTTTGGGCGCACTGTCGTCGTCCAGCAGGCCGGCAAAGGCGTCGTCATCTTCCTCAGCCAATGCGGCAACCCTGGGACGCGACGCAGCCGTGGAGGCCGGTGCTGTGTCGTGGAAGTCGTCGAAATGCTCGTCGTCCTCCTCCTCAAGCTCTGGCTCCGGCGGTGGCGGCGGGGCCAGGCGCGCATGCAGCTGGCGCGCGATGTCGCCGATCTCGTCCTGGCGGTCTGTGGCCGGGGTATAGGGTTGCGGGTCACGCAGCCACACCCGCAACTGCAGCAGCGGCAGGGTGATGAAACGGCCCTGTCGCAGGCTCAGGCTGAGGGCCAGGGCCAACAGGATGGCCGCCATGATCCCCATGCTCTGCAGGCTGATCAGCATCGGTTGCTGGAACTGGCTCATGTCCAGGCTGATGCGCAGTTGCCCGGCTGTCACGTCCTGGAAGGTGATCTTGGTCTGGTACAGGCCCTCCGCCTCGCCCAGCAGGCTATTGCGCGGGCGCTGGCCGGCTTCGGCGAGGATACGGTTGTCCACGCTATAGATAGCCGCGTGGGCCACCAGCGGGTTTTTCACCAGGTTGCCCAGCAGCACATTGAGACTGAGGATGTCGTTGGACACCAGCAGCTCGGTCGCCGAGGTGGCGGTCTGGGTGGTCAGGCTCTGGCCAAGGGCATCGGCCTGCTCGTGCATGGCCTGCTTGAACTGCAGGCCCATCACGCAGGCATAGATCACCAACGCCAGCGCGACCAGGAAGATGTTGGTGCAGGCGATGCGCAATGCCAGCGGCACGCGGCGTTGACTCAGGGCACGATAGATCATCAGGAAGAAATTGTCTGGTTTGACGGGCGTGGGCCGGTTCACTGAGCTCGGCTCTTAATGGCAGAAAGTGTGGGGCAGTATAGCGACCCCGGTTTTGTCGGCAAAGTATCGTTGGCGCCCGATGGTCACGGAAAATCGGTAGAATGCGCATTTTTCATCGAAGTCGGAGCCAGGTTGTGCGCGAAATCGTCCTGATCAACATCACCGGTGAGGACCGTCCCGGTCTCACTGCGGCAATCACCGGCGTCCTGCTGCAGGGCGGTGTGAGCATCCTCGACATAGGCCTGGCAGTCATGCACGGCACTTTGTCGTTCGGTATCCTGGTCGACATCCCCGACAACGAAGTGGCTACCGCCCTGCTGCAAAGCGTACAGGCCAAGGCCCACGAACTGAACCTGCAGGCCCGCTACACGCCTATTTCCGAGGCCGACTACCAGCACTGGGCTGACGGCCAAGGTGAAGCGCGCCACATCGTCACCCTGCTCAGCCGCAAGATCACCCCCGAGCAACTGCAGCGGGTGAGTGCGGTGATCAGCCAGTACGGGCTCACCATCGAGCGCATCGAGCGTTTGTCTGCGCGCGTGGCGCTGGATGCCGAAACCGAAAAAGGCAAGGCGGCCATCGAGATCTCCGTGCGTGGCGCACCGAGCGATGCCCAGGCCCTGCGTGCCGACTTCTTTGCCCTGGCCGAAGCGCTGAGCGTCGATATCGCCTTCCAGAAGGACGACCTGTTCCGCCGTAACCGCCGCCTGGCGGTGTTCGACATGGACTCGACGCTGATCGAAGCCGAAGTCATCGACGAACTGGCCAAGGCGGCCGGCGTGGGTGAGCAGGTGGCGGCCATCACTGAGCGGGCCATGCGCGGTGAGCTGGACTTCCGCGCCAGCTTCAAGGAGCGCATGGCGCTGCTCAAGGGCCTGGATGTGGGTGTGCTGGACGAAATCGGTGCCTCGCTGCGCCTGACCGAGGGTGCCGAAAACCTGTTCGCCGAGCTCAAGCGCCTGGGTTATAAGACCGCGATCCTGTCCGGTGGCTTTACCTACTTCGCTCGCCAGGTGCAGGCGCGCCTGGGCATCGACTATGTGTTTGCCAACGAGCTGGAAGTGGTCGACGGTAAAGTGACCGGCGTAGCTGTCGAGCCGATCGTCGATGCCCAGCGCAAGGCCGAGCTGCTGCAAAAGCTGGCCCACGAAGAAGGCTTGCAGCTGGAGCAGACCATTGCCGTGGGCGATGGCGCCAATGACCTGCCGATGCTGTCGCTGGCCGGCCTGGGCGTAGCGTTCCGCGCCAAGCCGCTGGTGCGCCAGTCTGCCAAGCAGGCGATTTCCACCCTGGGGCTGGATGGCGTGCTGTACCTGCTGGGCCTGCGCGACCGCGACGCCCGCGGCTAGTTTGCCGTTTAATCTTCAGCGCCTGTGAGATCGAGCGCCGCCCGCGCGGCGCTCGATCTCACAGGCGCTGGAGAACCCGCGCCAATCACCTCGAAGCAGAAACCACGGTCAAGCCTGTGCAGGCGCCGCCAACAGCTGCCCCATGCGCACTGCAGAACCAGCGCCCAGGTTCTCAGCCCACTTCACCTGCTCCGGCCCGAACAGCACAATGGCGGTCGAGCCCAGCTTGAAGCGGCCCACCTCGGCACCTTTCTCCAGGTGGATCGGCGCACGGCTGGCTTCGTCGTAACGGAAGGTCTTCAGCTCACGCTTGGGCGGCGTCACCAATCCAGCCCACACGGTTTCGATCGAGGCGACGATCATCGCACCCACCAGCACCACGGCCATCGGCCCGCGCTCGGTGTCGAACAGGCAGACCACGCGTTCGTTGCGGGCAAACAGCTCGGGAACGTTCTCTGCGGTGGTCTGGTTGACCGAGAACAGACGGCCCGGCACATAGACCATTTCGCGCAGGGTGCCGGCCAGCGGCATGTGCACGCGGTGGTAGTCCTTGGGCGAGAGGTAGATCGTGGCAAACTCGCCGCCCATGAACGGCGCTGCCATGGCCGGATCGCCGCCCAGCAGCTCTTGCGCGCTGAAACCGTGGCCCTTGGCCTGGAAGATGCGACCGTGTTCGATCGGGCCGAGCTGGCTGACGGCACCGTCGGCCGGGCACAGAATGGCGCCTGGGGTTTCGTCCAGCGGGCGGGCGCCCGGCTTCAGGGCGCGGGTGAAGAACGCATTGAAGTGCTCATAAGCGCTCAAGTCCTCGACCAGGGCTTCAGACATGTTGACCTGATAGCGCTTGGCGAACCAGGCGGTAAAGGCATTCTTGAACCAGCGCACGCGGCACTCGGCAATGCAGCCGGCCAGCCGCGACAGCAGGTGGTGCGGCAGCAGGTACTGGCTGATGATGAACAAACGGGATTTCATGCAGGTTCCTTAAACTTCTACAGGCGTGTCCGGGTGGTTGCCCCATTCGCTCCACGAGCCGGCGTAGGCCTTGACGCGTGGGTAGCCGAGGGCCTTGGCCACCAGATAAGTGAAGCCGGAGCGGCGGTGGGTCTGGCAGTGGGTGATCACTTCCTTGTCAGGAGTGATGCCCAGTTGCGCGAGGACTTGTTTGATGTCCTGGCGAATGCGCAGGTTGTCGTTGAGGTCCATGCCGGCTGTCCACTCGAAGTTGATAGCGCCGGGGATGTGACCGCCCTTGGCTGCCAGTACCTTCTCGCCGTTGAATTCCTGCGGGCCGCGAGCGTCCCAGATGACCAGGTCATCGGCGCCCAGGCGGCTTTGCAGGTACTCGCGGGTGGCGGTGGGCGCGTTGTCGATACGCAGGTGCACCGGGCTGTTGCTGCTGGCGGGCACTTCGGTGGACAGCGTGTCTGCCGGCCAGGCCTGGATACCGCCATTGAGGTAGTGATACGCCTTGTGGCCAATCACGTCGAGCAGCCAGATGAAGCGCCCGGCCCAGCCACCGCCTTCATCGTCGTACACCACATAGACGGCGTCGTCGCGGTGGCCGAGTTCACTGAACAGTTTTTCCAGCTCGCCCTGCGGCGGCAGCAGGCCGGGGGCAGGAGGCTGGCCAAGCTGGGTACGCTTGCCTTCGACAAAGCGTGCGCCGGGGATGTGCCCGCTGACATAGCGGTTGGCACTGCTCAGGTCGACCAGGATCAGCTGTGGCGAACCCAGGCGTGGCAGCAGGTCAGCCGCTTCGATCACCAGGGGCAGGCCGGAAAAGTCAGTCATCCACGGTCTCCAGTGTGGAAAGAGGGGCGATTGTAGCGCAAGGCTCAGCCCTTGCGGTTGGCAAACACCGACAGTGCCCGCTCGGTGCATTGCGCGGTCTTGCCGAAGGCCTGCACGCTGATGTCGGCCAAAGGCCGGCAGCCTTGGTCGGCCACCATCAGCATAAGAACCTGGTCATTCACCGCCAGCGAGCGCAGCAGCACGTGCTCGCTGCGGAACAGGGCACGCAGCGGGGCTGGCAGCAAGGCCGAGAACTGGCTGTGGTTTTCCGGAGTGATGCGCAGTTGCCCGGCCTGGGCCATCAGCTTTTGCAGCAGTTTGTTTTGTGACACCGGCAAGGCCAAGGCACCTGCCTCGTTGGGTAGCCCCGCAATCTGCTGCACGCGCAGGCTGTCGCTGGCCTTGTCCAGGCTCAGCAGCATGATGCGTTGCATGCCGCAGGCCAGCAGGGCTTCGCGGGCCTGGGTAGCCAGGTGCACGGTGTTGGTGAACGGGCTGGGCTGTGCCAACAAGTCCTGGCACAGCTTGCGCCAGCGCGCCAGGTCGTCGCTGCTGGGCGGTGGCGGCGCCAGCATGTCCGGGTGCGGGCGGCGCTGGTGCCAGGGCCAGATCAGCGCCTCAGCCGGGTGGAACAGGGCATGCCTGGCGTGGCGGCGGGCGCTGGCGGCAGCCTGCTGGTGTACTTGCTGCTGCACGTCTTCCAGCGAAGTTTGCAGGTACAGCGCAGTCAGCAGCTGCCAGCGCAGCAGGTGCGGGTTGTCCCAGCCCACTTGCGCCGCCAGCGCAAGGTTGTTGGCCAGCAGCACGGTGTTGGCCGGCTGGTTGAACCAGCGGCGCAGGCCAGGCTCGGCGTCCAGGCGGTGTTGCTGGCTGAGCAGATCTTCGTCGCGGGCGATGTTGAGCACCAGGGCCAGTTGATCGCGTTCTTCCAGCAGCAGGCGGTAACCTTGTGTCACCCACTGCGGCAGGCGCCAGTACTCCGCCATGGTCTGGCACAGCGCCATGATGCGCACGCCAAACAGCTCATCCTCTACCAGGGCGGCGTCCTCGCCCTTGTGGATAACCCGAAGCTCCCAGGTGTCAAGCAGCTTGGGGTAGGCCAGTGCCAGCGGCCACAGTGGAGACAGGAAAAGCAGGCTTCCCCAGTGAATTTCCTGCCACAGGCGTGCCAGGCGGCTGGCAAACAGGCCGCTGGCCTGCTGCGAAGCGTGTTGGCTGATCAGCTGGAACTGGCTCAGTACGGGCGGTATTTCTTCGACGGGCAGCGCGGGCAGGCGCTTGAGCAGTTGCTCGCTGCGCTCCAGCCCCAGGCGATTCAGGGCCACCTCCAGGCTTTCGGCGGGCTCGGCCTGGCTGGCGTTGGTGGGATGGTTTGCTTCGCGCATCACCGAAAGCACCAGCGCCGGGCTATCTTGCATCAGTTCGGCAATATCGCGCAGCGAGCGGCGGCTGTCGTGAATGGCAGCCATGACCCGGTCGTAGCTGTGCTTCGGCACGGGGATGCGAACACTCTCTAGCAGCTTTACCCAGGCCTCTAGCGTACGCGGGGCCTGAGCGGGCACCTTGGTTTCGATTGGCATTTTGACATCAGTCCGAACTGGCTTTTCGCATTGAGTGGCTATAGTCTGGCGCAGTTCTGCCGATAAGTAGAAGAAGAGTTTTAAAGCTCCCGTCTCTTCCCCTGACCACGACAGCAAGTGCTTTGAACCTATGGCTAAAATTATCGGCATCATCGTCGTATTCGCGAGCGTGCTCGGCGGCTACGTGCTCTCCCACGGCAAGATCGCGGCGCTGATCCAGCCGTTCGAAGTTCTGATCATCGGCGGTGCCGCCTTTGGTGCATTCCTGCAGGCCAACCCTGGCCACATGACCATGCACGTCATCAAGAAGTCGATGAAGATGTTCGGCTCGCGCTTCACCCACGCCTACTACCTGGAGGTACTGGGCCTGGTGTACGAGATCCTCAACAAGAGCCGTCGCGAAGGCATGATGGCCATCGAGGCCGACATCGAGGACGCCGCCGCCAGCCCGATCTTCGCCAAGTACCCGACAGTACTGGCCGATGAGCGCATGACCGCGTTTGTCTGCGACTACCTGCGCATCATGTCCACCGGCAACATGGCCCCGCACGAACTCGAGGGCCTGTTCGACATGGAGCTGCTGAGCATGAAGGAAGAGCTGGAGCACCCGTCCCATGCGGTGACCGGCATCGCTGACGGCATGCCCGGTTTCGGTATTGTCGCGGCGGTACTGGGTATCGTGGTGACCATGGCCTCGCTGGGCGAGGGCGACCAGGCGGCCATCGGCATGCACGTGGGTGCGGCGCTGGTCGGTACCTTCTTCGGTATCCTGGCTGCCTATGGCTTCTTCGGCCCGTTGGCCAAGTGCCTGGAGCACGATGCCAAGGAGGAGCTGAACCTCTACGAATCGATCAAGGCTTCGCTGGTCGCCTCGGCCTCGGGCATGCCGCCTTCGCTGGCCGTCGAGTTCGGGCGCAAGGTGCTGTACCCCATGCACCGCCCAAGTTTCGCCGAGCTGGAACAAGCGGTTCGCGGTCGCTGAGTCATGGAAAACAACCAGCCCATCATCGTCAAGCGCGTCAAACGCTTTGGCGGCGGCCACCACGGCGGCGCCTGGAAAATCGCCTTTGCCGACTTTGCTACGGCAATGATGGCGTTCTTCCTGGTGCTGTGGTTGATGTCCACAGCCACCCCGGAGCAGAAAATCGCCATTGCCGGCTACTTCAAGGACCCGATCGGCTTCTCGGAAAGCGGCACGCCCTATGTCATCGACCTGGGTGGCTCACCTGAACTGGCACCGGAAAAAACCATCAACCCGGAAGTCAAATCCGAGCCGATGCCCGAGTCCACGACCCAGCTGAGCAAGGACCAGGTCGAGACCATGGCCGAGCAGGTCGAGCGCGAGCGCCTGGAGTTGCTGCTGCAGGAGCTGCAGAACAAGGTGGAAGAGAACCCGCAGCTGCAGAAGTTCAAGGACCAGATCCTGTTCGAGATCACCCAGGACGGCCTGCGCATCCAGATCATGGATGCCGAGAACCGGCCGATGTTCGACATCGGTAGCGCCCGCTTGCAGCCGTACTTTGAAGACATCCTGCTGGCCATGGCCGACACCATCAAGGCGGTGCCGAACAAGATCAGCATCAGCGGCCACACCGATGCCAAGCCGTATGCCGGCAGTGGCGAGTTCGGCAACTGGGAGTTGTCGGCCAACCGTGCCAACGCTGCGCGCCGTGCACTGGTAGCCGGTGGTTACCCGGATGGTCAGGTGGCGCGTGTGGTGGGTTATGCCTCGTCGTCGCTGTTTGACCGCAAGGACCCGTTCAACCCGGTCAACCGCCGTATCGATATCATCGTGCTGACCAAGAAGGCCCAGCGCAATATCGAGGGTGAGCAGGGGGCGCCCGAAGCGCCGGCCGCCGACCCTGCTGCACCGCCAGCCACTGGCGCTGCGCCAGGGGCTGGCGTGCCGGATGCCCCAGGGGCAGCGGAACAAGCGCCGATGCAGCCGCGTGAGCTGCGCCAGAAGCTGAACATCTTTGAAGATGGCACGCTGAAGATGGATGAGGCCAAGGAGCAGTAAACGGCTTTTTTTGTGCGGGCGACTGTTCTACACAAAACCTGAACGGTGGCGCGATCAGTGTGGGAGCGGGTTTTACCCGCGAAGCATCCAGCGCGGTGGATGGCACCGGCGTTGCCGGTGTTCGCGGCTAAAGCCGCTCCCACAGGGGATCGCGGCAACTTTCATTTCAAGCGTTTCAGTAGCTGTCTTCTGTCAGGCTGGCGATGATCGAGCGGTAGCTGTTCATGCGTTGCGGCGTGATGCGCCCCTCGTCCAGTGCCTTGAGCAGCGCGCAGCCCGGTTCGCGGTCGTGCTTGCAGTCGCGGAAGCGGCAGGTGCCGAACAGGTCGCGGAACTCGATGAAGCCATCTTCCACGTCGTCGCGGCTGACATGGCCAAGGCCAAACTCACGGATGCCCGGCGAGTCGATCAGGTCGCCGCCATTAGGGAAGTGGTACAGCCGTGCCGTGGTGGTGGTGTGGGTGCCCTGGCCAGACCATTCCGACAGGTCGCCGACACGGGTGCCCGCGTCCGGCAGCAGGCTGTTGACCAGCGACGACTTGCCCACCCCGGACTGGCCGACGAACACACTGATGTGGCCGTCAAGTAGTTGCTGCAGGCGCTGCATGCCGTCGCCCTGGTGTGCCGATACTTCCAGCAGCGGGTAGCCCAGTTCGCGGTAAACCTCCAGCAGCGCATGCAGGCCGGGGCCGTTCTCGTCGTTGATCAGGTCGGCCTTGTTCAGCAGCAGCAGCGGCCGCAGGCCGGCGTGCTCGGCCGCTACCAGGTAGCGGTCGATCAGGTTCGGGTGCGGCTCCGGTGCCGGGGCGAACACGATCACGATCAGGTCGACGTTGGCTGCCACCGGCTTGAGTTGCCCGTGGTTGTTCGGCCGGCACAGCTCGGTGCTGCGTGGCATCTGCGCCACGATCACGCCAATGCCCTGGTTGCCCGCACGCCACACGACACGGTCGCCGGTGACCAGCGCCGGCAGGTTGGCCCGCAAATGGCAGCGGAACACCTGGCCTGCGGTTTCGCCATCCTGGGCTTCAACTTCTACCTGCACGCCGAAGTGCGCGATCACCAGGCCCAGTTGCTCGGGCCCCAGGTCGCCGCCCTCCAGTTCCTGCAGCGCATGCTGCTCGCGTTTGGCGGCGCGAGCGGCGCGCTCGCCCTGGATTTTTTCGATCCGCCAGTTTTGGCGGCGATTGAGCTGGCGTTTGGCCATGAAGGTACCGTGAGAAAGGCCCGGGTAGGGCATTGAAAACGGCTGGCAGTTTAGCACGCCAGGCGCTGGACCATTCCGCTTACCTTTGATGCAGTGAATGGGTTTGCTTTGACCACTAGGCTAATATGACGGCCTATATGAGGAGCCCCTGCATGCAAAACCCACAGAACCTGATCTGGATCGACCTGGAAATGACCGGCCTGGATCCGGACAGTGATGTCATCATCGAGATGGCCACCATCGTTACCGACAGCGAGCTGAACACCCTGGCTGAAGGGCCGGTGATCGCCATCCATCACAGTGACGAAGTGCTGGCGCGCATGGACGAATGGAACACCCGTACCCACGGTGCTTCGGGCCTGACCCAGCGCGTGCGCGAGAGCAAGCTCAGCATGGCAGAAGCCGAAGCGCAGACCATCGCCTTCCTCGAGCAGTGGGTGCCCAAAGGCAAGTCGCCGATCTGCGGCAACAGCATCTGCCAGGACCGCCGCTTCCTCTATCGCCACATGCGCAACCTGGAAAACTACTTCCACTACCGCAACCTGGATGTCTCCACCCTGAAGGAATTGGCCGCGCGCTGGGCGCCGGGCGTGCGTGACAGCTTCAAGAAGGGCAACACCCATTTGGCGCTGGACGATATCCGCGAATCGATCGCCGAGCTGCGTCACTACCGCGAGCACTTCATCAAACTGTGAGCCCACAAGGCGCAGATATTGTATCTGCGCCCCCTTTTGGTGCCTTGGGCAACTGGTTAGACTGCGCGCCTTTCCTGCACGGACCCGCGCCATGTTGTTGATGCTCTACCTCATCGCTATCACCGCCGAAGCCATGACCGGCGCGCTGTCTGCCGGGCGCCGCGGCATGGACTGGTTCGGCGTGGTGCTGATCGCCTGCGTCACCGCCCTGGGTGGCGGCTCGGTGCGCGACGTGCTGCTCGGGCATTACCCGCTGACCTGGGTGAAGCACCCGGAATACCTGGTGCTGACCAGCTTTGCGGCGTTGCTGACCATCTTCATTGCGCCAATGATGCGCCGCCTGCGCTCGCTGTTTCTGGTGCTCGATGCCCTGGGGTTGGTGGCCTTTACCTTGATTGGCTGCATGACTGCACTCGAGATGGGGCAGGGCATGCTGGTGGCGTCGATCAGCGGGGTGATCACCGGGGTGTTTGGTGGGATCTTGCGCGATATCTTCTGCAACGACATTCCACTGGTGTTCCGCCGTGAGCTGTATGCCAGCGTGTCGTTTGCGGCGGCCTGGTTCTACCTGGGGTGCGTGTATTTCAAGGTGCCGGCAGAGCAGGCGATGCTGCTGACCTTGTTTGGCGGGTTTCTGGTGCGGTTGCTGGCTATCCGCTTCCACTGGGAAATGCCCAAGTTCCACTACAACGACCAGCAGTAGGTCATTTTCAGCCCTGATGCAGTCTTTGTGGGGCGGGTGGTTACTGGATGTTGTGCCGGGCCAAAGCCCACTCCACATGCTCGCGCACCAGTTCTGATTCATCCTCGCGGCGGGCCTTCAGGGCCTCGATCACAGGAATGGTGGAAGGCGCATTGCCCAACCCCACCGCCAGGTTGCGCAAGAACCGCTCATACCCCGCCCGCCGCAACGGCCCGCCCTCGGTCTTGCGCAGGAAGGTACGTTCATCCCACAGGAACATCTGCGCCAACTCGGCATTCTCCAGCCCATGCCGTGGCTGGAAGTCCTGTTCCTGGCTGTGCTTGGCAAAACGGTTCCAGGGGCAGACGATCTGGCAGTCATCGCAACCGAACACCCGGTTGCCCATCATTGCCCGCAACTCGACAGGGATCGCGCCCTTCAGTTCGATGGTGAGGTATGAGATGCAACGCCGGGCGTCCAGCACATAAGGCCCGACAAATGCCTGGGTCGGGCAAATGTCCAGGCAGGCCTGGCAGCGCCCGCAATGCTCGCTGGTGGTCGCTTCGTCCACCGGCAACGGCAGGTCCACAAACAGCTCGGCAAGAAAGAAGTAACTGCCCGCCTTGCGGTTGAGCAGCAAGGTGTTCTTGCCGATCCAGCCCAGCCCGGCCTGTTCGGCCAGGGCCTTCTCCAGCACCGGGGCGCTATCGACGAATGCGCGGTAACCGAACGGGCCGATAGCCTCCTGAATGCGGTCGGCCAGGAACTGTACGCGCTTGCGCACCAGCTTGTGGTAGTCCCGGCCCAGCGCATAGCGCGATATGTAGGCCTTTTCCGGCTGCGCCAGGCGCTGCGCCATCTGTGTGTCGCCGGGCAGGTAGTCCATGCGCAGCGAGACCACCCGCACCGTGCCGGGAATCAGTTGGTCGGGGTGCGAGCGCTTGCTGCCGTGCGCGCCCAGGTACTCCATTTCGCCCTGGTAGCCGGCATCGAGCCAGCGCTGCAGGTGGTGTTCGTGTTCGCCAAGGTCGACCCCGGCGATGCCGACATGGGCAAAACCGAGTTCCTGGCCCCAAATCTTGATCGATTGGGCCAGTTGGGCGAGGTCAGGTGTGCAGCTGGACATGGATGGGTAAGGCAATACGGGCTCAGGTGCGTATAATTCTGCCAGACAATGGAGCCTTTGACCCCATGCCGCAGACCAAACACCCCAGCCATGCCCCGCAACTGCTCAGCAGCGTGACCGTCGCGCACCTGCCGACACGGCATGCGCATGCCCATAAAGGCGACTTCGGTCATGTACTGGTGGTCGGTGGCGACCTTGGCACAGGCGGCGCTGTGCTGTTAAGCGCTGAAGCCGCCCTGCGCTGTGGCGCCGGGCTGGTCAGCGTGGCGACGCGCCCAGAGCATGTCGGCGCGAGCCTGGCCCGTCTGCCCGAAACCATGTGCCTGGGTGTCAGCTCGGCCAACCAGCTGATGGGCGTGCTGGAGCGCGCCTCGGTACTGGTGGTTGGCCCGGGGCTGGGGCAAGCGGCGTGGGGGCGTAGCCTGCTGTCGGCAGTGGCCAACGCCGAGCAGCCGCAGGTATGGGACGCCGATGCCCTGAATTTGCTGGCGCGTACCCCCCTGGCCCTGCCCAGTGGCAGTATCCTCACCCCGCACCCGGGGGAGGCGGCGCGGCTGCTGGGCATTTCCACCGAGGCGGTGCAGGCCGACCGCCAGGGCGCTGCGCGCAAGCTGGCGCGCCGTTACAACAGCGTCTGCGTGCTCAAGGGGGCCGGTACCCTGGTCGCCGACCCCGCCGGGCAACTGATGCTGTGCGAGCGAGGCCACCCGGCGATGGCCGGGGCCGGCTTTGGCGATGTGCTGACCGGTGTGCTGGCGGCCTTGCTGGCCCAAGGGCTGGACGCCTGGCAGGCCGCTGGGCTGGGTGTGTGGTTGCATGCCTGTGCGGGGGAGCGGTTGGGTGTACAAGGTAGAGGCCTGGCGGCCAGTGATCTGGCGCCGGTCATTCGTGAGTTTCTGGAGGAGCATTCTGCGTGTCTGGCATAACCCTGTTTCTGGCCGATGAAGATGCCACGGTCAAGTTTGGCGCAGCCCTGGCTGAGGTGACCGGCGGTCGCGGCGTGATCTTTCTTGAAGGCGACCTGGGTGCGGGCAAGACTACGCTTTCCCGAGGGCTGATCCGTGGCCTGGGCCATACGGGTGCAGTGAAAAGCCCGACCTTCACCGTGGTCGAACCCTACGAAATCGGTGAGGTGCGGGCCTTCCACTTCGACCTGTATCGCCTGGTCGATCCGGAGGAACTGGAGTTCATGGGAATCCGTGACTATTTCGAAGGCGACCCGCTGTGCCTGTTCGAGTGGCCACAAAAGGGTGCGGGCGTTTTGCCAAAGCCTGACCTGACCATTACCATGGCCCCCCAAGCGGGCGGACGCTCGCTGATCCTTTCGCCGCAGGGGGCTCGCGGCGAGGCCTGGTGCGTGGCACTGGCCAAACACTATAAACAGTAAGTGGGGTAGGTATGCGCATACGCGCACTGGTTGCCATCGTTGGGCTGCTGCTGACAACGGTGACCGTTGACGCTCTGGCCGTCACTCAAGTCAAGAGCGTGCGCCTGTGGCGCGCGCCAGACAACACGCGGCTGGTCTTCGACCTGTCTGGCCCCGTGCAGCACAGCGTCTTCACCTTGAGCGCGCCTGATCGTCTGGTTATCGACATCAATGGCGCCACGCTGGCCGCGCCATTGAACGTGGCCACCTCCAACACGCCGATCAGTAGCGTGCGTTCAGCCCAGCGCACCCCCACCGATCTACGGGTGGTGGTAGACCTGAAAAAGTCGGTCACCCCGAAAAGCTTTACGCTGGCGCCGAATGCCCAATACGGCAATCGCCTGGTGGTCGACCTGTACGATCAGGAAGCCGACGCCATTGCGGCCAGCGCGCCACCTCCGGCGCCCGTGCCGGTGCAGACGCCGGCGACCACGCCAGCGGTGCCGGTATCCCCGGCCCAGCCCGCCATCAAGTTGCCGCCGGTGCCTAGCGGCAAGCGTGAAATCGTGGTTGCCATCGACGCCGGCCACGGTGGCGAAGACCCGGGTGCGTCCGGTTCGCGTGGCCAGCATGAAAAAGACATCGTGCTGCAGATTGCCAAAGAGCTCCAGCGCCAGATCAACAGCGAAAGAGGCTTTCGTGCCGAGCTGACCCGTACGGGCGATTACTTCATTCCGCTGCGCAAGCGCACGGAAATCGCCCGCAAGAAGGGGGCCGACCTGTTCATCTCGATTCACGCCGACGCCGCGCCGTCGCGTGCTGCATTTGGTGCCTCGGTGTTCGCCCTGTCTGACCGCGGCGCCACCTCCGAGACCGCGCGCTGGCTGGCCGACACGGAAAACCGTTCTGACCTGATCGGCGGTGCTGGCAACGTCAGCCTCGATGACAAGGACCGGATGCTGGCCGGCGTGCTGCTGGACCTGTCGATGACTGCCACGCTCAGCTCCAGCCTCAATGTGGGGCAGAAGGTGCTGGGCAACATGGGCCGTGTCACCTCGCTGCACAAGCAGCGTGTGGAACAGGCCGGCTTCATGGTGCTGAAGTCGCCAGATATTCCGTCGATCCTCGTTGAAACCGGGTTCATCTCGAACAACAACGAAGCCGCCAAGCTGGCCACCGCCAGCCATCAGCAGGCCTTGGCCCGTTCGATCCATACCGGTGTGCGCCAGTACTTCCAGCAGAACCCGCCGCCGGGTACCTATATTGCCTGGCTGCGTGATACCGGCAAGCTTGCCGCCGGCCCACGTGAGCACACAGTGCGCCCTGGCGAGACCCTGGCGATGCTCGCCGTGCGTTACCAGGTCAGCGTGGCCAGCCTGCGCAACACCAACAGCCTCAAGACGGATGAGCTGAAGGTCGGCCAGCGCCTCGACATCCCTGCTACCACATTGGCCGCGCAATGAGTGGCGGTTCGCGCATCCAGCTGCTCAGCCCGCGGCTGGCCAACCAGATCGCCGCCGGCGAGGTAGTCGAGCGGCCGGCCTCGGTTGCCAAGGAGCTGTTGGAAAACAGCCTGGACTCCGGTGCCCGACGTATCGACGTGGACGTGGAGCAGGGCGGCGTCAAGTTGCTCAAGGTGCGGGACGATGGCAGTGGTATTTCTGCTGACGACCTGCCGCTGGCCCTGGCCCGTCACGCCACCAGCAAGATTCGCGAGCTGGAAGACCTTGAAGGGGTATTGAGCCTGGGTTTCCGTGGCGAGGCCCTGGCGTCGATCAGTTCGGTGGCGCGCCTGACCCTGACTTCGCGTACCGCCAATGCCAGCGAGGCCTGGCAGGTCGAAACCGAAGGCCGTGACATGACCCCGCGCGTGCAGCCGGCGGCGCACCCGGTGGGTACCTCGGTAGAAGTTCGCGATCTGTTCTTCAATACCCCGGCGCGGCGCAAATTCCTCAAGGCTGAAAAAACCGAGTTCGATCACCTGCAGGAAGTGATCCGCCGGCTGGCGCTGGCGCGTTTCGACGTCGGCTTTCATCTGCGCCACAACGGCAAGAGCATCCTCAGCCTGCACGAGGCCCATGACGAAACGGCCCGGGCGCGGCGGGTAGGCGCCATTTGCGGCCCCGGTTTCATGGAGCAGGCGCTGCCGATCGACGTCGAGCGTAACGGCCTGCGCCTGTGGGGCTGGGTTGGCCTGCCGACCTTCTCGCGCAGCCAGGCAGACCTGCAGTACTTCTTCGTCAATGGCCGTGCGGTGCGCGACAAGCTGGTTGCCCACGCTGTGCGCCAGGCCTACCGTGACGTGCTGTTCAATGGTCGGCACCCCACATTCGTGCTGTTCCTGGAGCTGGAACCCAACGGCGTCGACGTCAATGTGCACCCGACCAAGCACGAAGTGCGCTTCCGCGAGGGGCGCTCGGTGCACGACTTCCTGTATGGCACCCTGCACCGCGCATTGGCCGATGTGCGTCCGGAAGACCAGTTGGCCGCGCCTGCCGCCGTACCTGAGCTGATCCGCCCCACCGGTCAGCAGGCCGGTGAGTTCGGCCCACAGGGCGAAATGCGCCTGGCTTCGCCAGTGCTTGAACGGCCTCAGGCGCCGCAGCATGCGATCTCCAACGGCGGCAGTGGCGCCGGTTACCAGTATCAATACACCCCACGCCCTTCGCAGCCGCTGCCGGCCGCCGAGGCACAGGCGGTGTATCGCGAGTTCTACAAACCGCTGGAAGGCGGTGCGGCACCGGTCACGACGTTGCCCGAAAGCCAGGGTGATATTCCCCCGCTGGGCTACGCACTGGCGCAGCTCAAGGGCATCTATATCCTGGCCGAGAACGCGGTTGGCCTGGTGCTGGTGGACATGCACGCTGCTCACGAGCGCATCATGTACGAGCGCCTCAAGGTGGCCATGGCCAGCGAAGGCCTTAGCGGCCAGCCGCTGCTGGTGCCCGAGACCCTGGCCCTGAGCCAGCGTGAAGCTGATTGCGCCGAAGAGCATGCGCAGTGGTTCCAGCGCCTGGGCTTCGAACTGCAGCGCCTGGGCCCCGAGACGTTGGCGATACGCCAGATTCCGGCCTTGCTCAAGCAGGCCGAGGCCAACCGCCTGGTTCAGGATGTGCTCGCCGACCTGATGGAGTACGGCACCAGCGACCGTATTCAGGCGCACCTCAATGAATTGCTTGGCACCATGGCCTGCCACGGCGCCGTGCGCGCCAATCGGCGCCTGGCCATTCCTGAAATGAATGCCCTGCTGCGCGACATGGAAAATACCGAGCGCAGTGGCCAGTGCAATCATGGCCGTCCCACCTGGACCCAGATGGGCCTGGACGATCTGGACAAACTCTTCCTGCGCGGTCGATGAAATGAGCGGCAAGCCCCCTGCAATATTCCTGATGGGCCCGACGGCGGCCGGCAAGACCGACCTGGCTATCGAACTGACCAAAGTGCTGCCGTGCGAGCTGATCAGCGTCGACTCGGCGCTGGTCTATCGCGGCATGGACATCGGTTCGGCCAAGCCGTCCAAAGAAATCCTGGCTGCCCACCCGCACCGGCTGATCGACATCCGCGACCCGGCCGAGAGCTATTCGGCCGCGCAATTTCGCGCCGATGCCCTGGAGGCCATGGCCGACATCACCGCGCGTGGCAAGATCCCGCTGCTGGTAGGCGGCACCATGCTCTATTACAAGGCGTTGATCGACGGCCTGGCCGACATGCCGGCAGCTGACGCTGCGGTGCGGGCCGACCTGGAAGCCCAAGCCGAGGCGCTGGGGCGGGCCGAACTGCACCGCCAATTGGCCGAGGTCGACCCGGAATCGGCGGCGCGCATCCACCCCAACGACCCGCAGCGGCTAATCCGCGCGCTGGAAGTGTATCGGGTGAGCGGTGAGAGCATGACAGCCCATCGCCAGCGTCAATTCGCGGAAAGTCGCGCCGCAGACGCAGGCGCTGGCGGACATTTGCCCTATACTGTCGCGAGTTTGGCGATTGCTCCTACAGATCGTCACATTTTGCATCAGCGAATTGCGTTACGATTTTCGCAGATGTTGGAACAGGGCTTCGTTGACGAGGTCCGATCGCTGCGAGCCAGAAGTGACTTGCACGCCGGGCTGCCGTCTATACGGGCTGTGGGGTATCGGCAGGTCTGGGATTACCTGGACGGCACGCTGACTGAGAATGAGATGCGAGAACGCGGTATCATTGCTACCCGGCAGCTGGCCAAGCGGCAGTTCACCTGGTTGCGTGGCTGGCCTGATGTGCACTGGCTTGACAGCATGGCCTGCGACAATCTGTCCCGCACCTTGAAATACCTTGGGGCCATCTCCATATTGAGCTGAGTCCCTGCTGATTGCCGTCTATTCTTGCGAAGGGGCGGCCTAATTTATCGATTTTCTTGATTTTCTATTATTTATCCTTACAGGAGTGCGGCATATGTCAAAAGGGCATTCGCTACAAGACCCTTACTTGAACACCTTGAGAAAAGAAAAGGTTCCGGTATCCATCTACCTGGTCAACGGTATCAAATTGCAGGGCTCGATCGAATCGTTCGACCAGTTCGTGGTACTGCTGAAGAACACCGTCAGCCAAATGGTCTACAAACACGCCATTTCGACTGTAGTGCCTGCCCGTCCGGTTCGCCTGCCAAGCCCGTCCGATTCCGACCTCGGCGACAGCGAGCCAGGCAACGCCTGATAGGAGTCTGCATTGTTCTTTGAGCGCCACGGTGGTGGTGAGCGGGCGTTGCTCGTTCACTTGGAAGGTCAGAACCCTGAGGCGCGCGAAGATCCGCAGGAGTTTCGGGAGCTGGCATTGTCGGCCGGGGCGGACATCGTCTCGCTGGTGACAGTGACAAGGCATCAGCCCACGGCCAAATACCTGATTGGCAGCGGCAAGGTCGAGGAATTGCACGACCTGGTCCATGCCGAACAGGTAGACCTGGTGATTTTCAATCACACCCTTACGCCCAGTCAGGAGCGCAACCTTGAACGTGTGTTCGAGTGCCGTGTGCTCGATCGTACCGGGCTGATCCTCGATATTTTCGCCCAACGGGCGCGTACCCATGAAGGCAAGCTGCAGGTCGAACTGGCCCAGCTTGATCACATGAGCACGCGGCTGGTGCGTGGCTGGACCCACCTTGAGCGACAAAAAGGTGGTATCGGCCTGCGTGGCCCGGGTGAAACCCAGCTGGAAACCGACCGCCGCCTGTTGCGGGTGCGCATTCGCCAGATCAAGTCACGCCTGGAGAAGGTACGCAGCCAGCGTGAGCAGGCGCGTCGCGGGCGCAAGCGCGCGGATATCCCTTCAGTATCGCTGGTGGGTTACACCAACGCCGGCAAGTCCACGCTGTTCAACGCCCTGACCGAATCCGAGGTGTACGCCGCGGACCAGCTGTTCGCCACCCTCGACCCGACCCTGCGCCGGCTCGAGCTCGACGACCTGGGGCCGATCGTGCTTGCCGACACCGTGGGCTTCATTCGCCACCTGCCGCACAAGCTGGTCGAGGCATTTCGGGCTACGCTCGAAGAGTCGAGCAACTCCGACCTGCTGCTGCACGTGATCGACGCCCATGAGCCAGAGCGCATGGAGCAGATCGAGCAGGTGCTGGCCGTGTTGGGTGAGATTGGCGCTGAAGGCTTGCCGATCCTTGAGGTGTATAACAAACTCGACCTGCTCGAAGATGTCGAGCCACAGATCCAGCGCAATGCCGACGGCAAGCCGGAACGGGTCTGGGTATCGGCACGTGATGGGCGTGGTCTGGAGCTGGTTGGCCAGGCGATTGCCGAGTTGCTGGGGGATGATCTGTTTGTCGGTACCCTGTGCCTGGAGCAGCGTTTTGCCCGCTTGCGCGCGCAATTCTTTGCTCTGGGTGCCGTGCAGAGTGAAGAGCATGATGAAGAAGGGCGCAGCCTGCTGAGCGTGCGACTGCCCAGGGTCGAATTGAATCGCCTGGTCAGCCGCGAAGGCATGGAGCCGCAAGTGTTTGTCGAGCAACACACTTTGCAATAAATGCTCGTCGAGGTCGCCGGGCAGCAGTGACAGGCATTCTGTAGCATTGGACGGCGCGCCGTGGGCGCGTCTTTGCTTTATCAGATGGAGAGCGCTATGGCTTGGAACGAGCCGGGTGGCAACTCGAACAATCAGGATCCCTGGGGCGGCCGCCGTGGTGGCGGTGGCGGTGGTGGTGACAAGAAAGGTCCGCCGGATCTGGACGAGGCCTTCCGCAAACTGCAGGACAGCCTGAATGGCATGTTCGGCGGTAACAAGAAACGTGGCGGCGGTGACCGCAATGTCGGCAAGGGCGGTGGCCTTGGCCTGCTGGGCATAGGCCTGGCGGTGCTGGCTGCCATCTGGCTGTACAGTGCCGTGTACGTGGTCGACGAGCAGGAGCAGGCCGTGGTGCTGCGCTTCGGCAAGTACCACGAGACGGTCGGTCCCGGCCTGAACATCTACTTCCCGCCGATTGATCGCAAGTACATGGAAAACGTCACGCGTGAGCGTGCCTATACCAAGCAGGGCCAGATGCTGACCGAAGACGAGAACATCGTCGAGGTACCGCTGACCGTCCAGTACAAGATCAGCAACCTGCAGGACTTCGTGCTTAACGTCGACCAGCCTGAGGTGAGCCTGCAGCACGCGACCGACAGTGCCCTGCGCCACGTGGTGGGTTCCACCTCGATGGACCAGGTGCTCACCGAAGGCCGTGAACAGATGGCCGTGGATATCCGCGAACGTCTGCAGCGCTTCCTCGACAACTACCGTACCGGTATCACCGTTACCCAGGTCAACGTACAGAGCGCGGCAGCCCCGCGTGAAGTGCAGGAAGCCTTCGACGACGTGATCCGTGCCCGCGAAGATGAGCAGCGTGCCCGCAACCAGGCCGAGTCCTACGCCAATGGCGTGGTGCCGGAAGCCCGTGGTCAGGCCCAGCGCATCATCGAGGACGCCAACGGTTACCGCGACGAAGTCATCGCCCGGGCCAAGGGTGAGGCCGACCGCTTCACCAAGCTGGTTACCGAGTACCACAAGGCACCTGACGTGACCCGTCAGCGTCTGTACCTGGAGACCATGCAAGAGGTCTACAGCAATTCGAGCAAGGTCATGGTGGCGACCAAGGACGGGCAGAACAACCTGCTTTACCTGCCACTGGACAAGATGGTCGAAGGCAGCCGCAACCCGTCCACGCCAACCACCAGCGTGTCGCCATCGGCCAACGATGCGGCCGCCCGTGCGGCGCAGGACCTGCAACAGCAACAGCAGCCGCTGCGTACTAGGGAGAGCCGCTGATGAGCAATAGATCGCTGATCGCCCTGATCGCCGCCGTCGTTCTGGCCATTGTGGCCTGGAACAGCTTCTACATCGTGTCCCAGACAGAACGTGCGGTACTGCTGCGCTTCGGTAAGGTGGTCCAGGCAGATGTTCAGCCCGGCCTGCACGTGAAGATTCCGTACGTGAACCAGGTGCGCAAGTTCGACGCCCGCCTCATGACCCTCGACGCCCCGACCCAGCGGTTCCTGACCCTGGAGAAAAAAGCGGTGATGGTCGACGCCTACGCCAAGTGGCGCGTCAAGGATGCCGAGCGCTTCTACACCGCCACGTCCGGCATGAAGCAGATCGCCGACGAGCGTCTGTCGCGTCGTCTGGAAAGCGGCCTGCGCGACCAGTTCGGTAAACGTACCCTGCACGAGGTGGTTTCCGGTGAGCGTGACGCACTGATGGCCGACATCACTGCATCGCTGAACCGCATGGCCAACAAAGAGCTGGGCATCGAGGTGGTCGACGTGCGCGTCAAGGCCATCGACCTGCCGAAGGAAGTCAACCGCAGCGTGTTCGACCGCATGAGCACCGAGCGTGAGCGTGAAGCTCGCGAGCACCGTGCCAAGGGTAACGAGCTGGCTGAAGGTATTCGTGCCGATGCCGACCGCCAGCGCCGTGTGCTGCTGGCCGAGGCCTACCGCGAAGCAGAAGAAACCCGTGGTGACGGCGACGCCCAAGCGGCTGCCATCTATGCCAAGGCCTACAGCCAGGACGCTGATTTCTATGCGTTCCACCGTAGCCTGCAGGCATACCGCGAGAGCTTCTCGAGCAAGAGCGACGTGCTGGTCCTGGACCCGAAGAACGAGTTCTTCCGTTACCTGGACAAGAGCAAGCCGTGATGCTCAGGCCCTGATTTTCATGCAGCGGCGCCCCGCCTGGCAGCTAAAACACCAGGCGGGGTGCATCCTGAATGAAAAGGGGTGTATGATGAGGCAGCCGGGAAATTTCCCGGCTTTTTTGCGTCTGAAAGGTTGATTGGCACAGCGCCAGTTGACGGTTTGGTCAGCTCGCAAGGCAATTCGAGGGTATCGGGTACGGTGGCTGCGCTGGGATCAGTGCTGCCCGCTGCTGTGCGCGATACCGGCTTTACTGACGGCTCGCCAGCTGGCAAGCCGCCCGGACCAGAGGGGAAAAGGCGTAATGGCAACGGTAGACCGCTGGCTGCTGCCAGATGGCATCGAGGAAGTACTGCCACCTGAAGCCGCGCGCATCGAGATCGCGCGCCGCCAGGTGTTGGACCTGTTCCAGAGTTGGGGCTACGAGCTGGTCGTCACCCCGCATATCGAGTACCTGGAGTCGCTGCTCACCGGCGCCGGCCAGGACCTGGATCAGCGCACCTTCAAGGTAGTGGACCCGCAGTCCGGCCGCCTGATGGGCTTCCGCGCCGACTTCACCCCGCAGGTGGCGCGCATCGACGCGCACACCCTGCGCCGTGAAGGCCCGAGCCGCCTGTGCTACGCCGGCAGCGTGCTGCACGCCCAGCCGCGTGCACTGTCCACCTCGCGCAGCCCGATCCAGCTAGGCGCCGAGCTGTATGGCGATGCCAGCCCGACCAGCGACGTGGAAGTCATCAGCCTGATGCTGGCCACGCTGCAACTGGCCGATGTGCCGGACGTACACATGGACCTGGGCCACGTCGGTATCTACCGCGGCCTGGCCCGTGCTGCCGGCTTGTCCGGTGCGGTCGAGCAGCAGCTGTTCGACGCCCTGCAGCGCAAGGCCGTCGATGAAGTGCAGGCATTGACCGCCGACCTGCCGAAGGACCTGGGCAACATGCTGCGTGCATTGGTCGAGCTGTGCGGTGGCCGTGAAGTGCTGGCCGAAGCCCGCGTGCGCCTGGGCCGTGCCCCGGCCAGCGTGCTGGCGGCGCTGGACGACCTGCTGGCGATCGCCGATCGCCTGACGTCGCGCTATCCGGACCTGCCGTTGTACTTCGACCTCGGCGAGCTGCGCGGCTACAACTATCACACCGGCGTGGTGTTTGCCGTGTTCGTGCCGGGCGAGGGTCAATCGATCGCCCAAGGCGGGCGCTACGACGACATCGGCGCCGACTTTGGCCGGGCCCGCCCGGCCACCGGTTTTTCCACGGATTTGAAGACCCTGGTCACACTGGGGCGAGCGGAGGTCGTATTGCCAACTGGCGGCATCTGGATGCCGGACAGTGGCGACGCGGCCCTCTGGCAGCAAGTCTGCCAGTTGCGCAACGAGGGCCAGCGTGTGGTCCAGGCCCTGCCTGGCCAGCCGTTGAGTGCTGCTCTCGAGGCGGATTGTGATCGGCAATTGATTCAGCAAGACGGGCGCTGGCAGGTTCTGCCGCTGGCCCAGTGAGTTTCTGCGTCGGCAACAGGCCGGCAACCAAGTTTGCGTGAATGAGGACCAATGTAATGGGTAAGAATGTCGTCGTCCTGGGCACCCAGTGGGGTGATGAGGGCAAAGGCAAGATCGTCGATCTGCTGACCGAACATGCTGCCGCCGTAGTGCGCTACCAGGGGGGCCACAACGCGGGTCACACCTTGGTGATCAACGGTGAAAAGACCGTTCTGCACCTGATTCCGTCCGGCATCCTGCGTGAAGGCGTACAGTGCCTGATCGGCAACGGCGTGGTCGTTGCCCCGGACGCCCTGATGCGCGAAATCACCAAGCTGGAAGAAAAAGGCGTACCGGTGCGCGAGCGCCTGCGCATCTCCCCGGCTGCGCCGCTGATCCTGTCGTACCACGTGGCCCTGGACCAGGCCCGCGAAAAAGCCCGTGGCGAAGCCAAGATCGGCACCACCGGCCGTGGTATCGGCCCAGCCTACGAAGACAAGGTCGCGCGCCGCGGCCTGCGCGTGGGTGACCTGTTCCACCGCGAGCGTTTCGCTGCCAAGCTGGGTGAGTTGCTGGACTACCACAACTTCCAGCTGGTGAACTACTACAAAGAGCCGGCCATCGATTTCCAGCAAACCCTGGACGAGTGCATGGCCTACGCTGAACAGCTCAAGCCGATGATGCTCGACGTCACCGCCGAGCTGCACAACCTGCGTCGCGCCGGCAAGGACATCATGTTCGAAGGTGCCCAAGGCTCGCTGCTGGACATCGACCACGGTACCTACCCGTACGTCACCAGCTCCAACACCACCGCTGGCGGTATTTCCACCGGTTCCGGCGTTGGCCCGATGTACCTGGACTACATCCTGGGTATCACCAAGGCGTACACCACTCGCGTAGGCTCCGGTCCGTTCCCGACCGAACTGTTCGACGAGACCGGCGCTACCCTGGCCAAGCGTGGCCACGAGTTCGGTTCCACCACCGGCCGCGCTCGCCGTTGCGGTTGGTTCGACGCTGTGATCCTGCGTCGCGCCATCGACGTCAACAGCATCTCGGGCATCTGCCTGACCAAGCTGGACGTGCTGGACGGCCTGGAAACCATCAACATCTGCGTTGGCTACAAGAACGAGAACGGTGCTGTCATCGACGCGCCTTCCGATGCCGACAGCTACATCGGCCTGGAGCCGGTGTACGAAGAGATGCCAGGCTGGAGCGAGTCGACCCTGGGTGCAAAAACCCTGGAAGAGCTGCCGCAAGCTGCGCGTGACTACATCAAGCGCATCGAAGAGCTGGTTGGCGCGCCGATCGACATCATTTCGACCGGCCCGGACCGCAACGAGACCATCGTGCTGCGTCACCCGTTCGCCTGATCTGCCCTCCAGGCTGATCTGACGCCGTGGCCCTGAAAGGGGCCGCGGCGTTTTCATTTGTGGGGTATGCCTGCACTGGCCCTATCGCCGGCAAGCCAGCTCCCACAGCATCTCCACAGATCTCGGGATAGGCCGGTACAGGCAACCCTCTTCCTGAAACTTGGCGTTTATCCCTGCTGCCTTCGGCACAACCCTTGCTGTAAGAAGTTTCTGTAGATGCCATCAAAATAGTGGCGCCAGTAAACACGAGGGTTACACCGTGTCTGCCATCCTCTCACTGTTACGAAGCCGCCTTTTGCGGCCTGTGTTTGTTGCCCTTGGTATCGCTCTTTTGGTGCAGGTGCTGGTTGCCGTTGCGCTCACCCGAAGCACGGTCACCGCCCTGGAAGCCGACCTTGGCGAACGCCTGGGCAACGACAGCCGCCAGCTGGCCAACGACCTGGAGCAAGCCGGGCAAGACGTGCGCTCGGGCCTGGACAGCCTGTCCAGCAGCACCCGCCAGCGCCTGAGCGCCGGGTTGTCGGAGCGCCTGCAAAGCGAACAGCAGCAACTGCGCAGCACCCTGGAAAAGAACCTGAAGGACTCTGCCAACGACATGGCCGAGCTGCTGGCTTCGGTGGCCCCGCGGGCGATCTGGGACAACGACGTGCCAGTGCTCTCTGACTTTGCCCGGCGTGCCCAGCGTAACCCCAACGTGCTGTTCGTGGTGTACGACGATGCCCAAGGCCAGCACCTGACCCGCTACCTGAACCGGCAAAACCCGATCAACCAGGCGTTGATGGACAAGGGCCAGGGCGAGCGTGCGCTGGACAAGGTGATCGATGCCGCCCGGCGCGACCCGGCGGTGTACTTTGTCGAAGCCTCGATCAACCCTAATGGGGCGGAAATCGGCAAGGTGGTGATGGGTGTTTCTACGGCCGGTATCGACCAGGAGCTCAAGGCCCTGGATCAGCGTTTCACGGCGCTGATTGCCAGCGGTGAGCAACTGGTTGCAGACAGCCTGGTGGGCGCTGCCGCCGACAGCGGCAAGACCCTGCGCGAGCGCCTGGAAAAGGCGCAAGGCAGTGCTGCAGCAATGCAGGCCAATACCGCGCAGACCGTGCGTGATGCCGCCGCCGAGCTGCGCTGGCGCATTGGCCTGGGTCTGGTGCTCGTTGGTCTCGGCGTGCTGCTGGTGGTGGCCGTGGTGCTTGGCCGCCGAGTGCTGAGCAAGCTGCGCCTGTTGATTGCTGCCCTGGACGACCTGGCGGCGGGCGAAGGCGACCTGACCAAGCGCGTGCCGCTCGACAGCCGCGACGAAATTGGCGACATGGCTTCGGCGGTGAACCGCTTTGTCGACAAGTTGCAACCGATCGTGCGTGAGGCGGGCGAGGTGGCCCAGCGTACCGGTGTCGAGATTGGCGCGATGGCCCAGCGCAACGCCGGCGCGGATGCTGCCGCCGCATTGCAACGCGATGAAGTGGCAGCCAGCCTGCGCGACCTTTCGAGCATGGCCGATGAAGCCCAGGCCGAAAGCCATGCGATGCAGGCGGCCTTGAAACAGGTGGTGGATATCCGCCAGGCCACCGACGAAAACAGCCGCACCTCGACCCAGCTCGCGGGATTGATCGAGAACCTGGCAGGCCAGGTAGAGACCGGCTCCCAGGTGATCGAGCGCCTGGCCAAGCAAAGCGAGCAGATCGAAGTGGTGCTGACGGTGATCCACGGCATTGCCGAGCAGACCAACCTGCTGGCGCTGAACGCGGCCATCGAGGCCGCCCGGGCAGGTGAGACCGGGCGCGGGTTTGCCGTGGTGGCCGATGAGGTGCGGGCGCTGGCGAGCAAGACGCAGAGCTCCACAGGGGATATCCAGTCGCACATCGCGGCGCTGCAGAAGGGCGCCAAGGAAGCCGTGGCGACCATCAGCCAGGCCGGGCTCAAGGCCAGCGAAGGGCTGCTGGTACTGCGTGATAACGAGCGCCGGCAGCAGTCGGTGCAGGCGGCGGTGGAGCAGGTGCATGCGGCCATTGGCCTGGCCACCCGCGCAGCTGAGCAGCAGGCGAGCGGGGCGCAGGCCGTGCGGGGGCGGGTGGAGACTATCCATGCCCAGGCTGAGCGCTCGGCCGAAGTGGTGATGCAGACCACGGCCAGCAGCAAGGTGCTGGATGACCTCGCCGCGCAGCTACGGGCAAGCCTGGGGCAGTTCAGAGCTTGAGATGGAGGCGGTCGTGAGGTTTTCGGCGCCTGTGAGATCGAGCGCCGCGCGGGCGGCGCTCGATATACGCAACGGCACAGCAATCGAGGTGGACCATTCAAGCCTTGTTCAGGTACATCCGCGTAGTCAGCAAATACACCGGCAGCCCCGAAACCACGATCAGCAGTGCCGCATAAGGCGCCGCTGCCGCGAACTCGACGTTGGCCGTATGCGCCCACACCTCGGTGGCCAATGTGGTCATGCCCGTGGGGCTGAGCAGCAGCGTGGCCGTCAGCTCCTTCATGGCATCCAGGAATACCAACGCGAAAGCCGCCGCCATGGCCGGGAAGATGATCGGCAGCGTTACCCGGCAGAACGCAGTAAAGCTGCTCGCGCCCAGTGTGCGTGCAGCTTCCTCCAGCGTTGGCGAAGCCTTGTTCAGCGCGGTGCGCACTGGCGACTGCGCCAGTGGCAAAAACAGCAGCGCATAGGCCAGCAGCAGCAGTGCCGTGGTCTGGTACAGCGCCGGCACGTAGTGCAGGGCGAAGAACACCAGGGTCAGGGCAATCACCAGGCCGGGCAGGGCGTGCAGCAGGTAAGGCAGGCGCTCGGCCCAGATCGCCAGGCGACCCTTGTAGCGCACCACCAGGAAGCTGATCGGCAGGGCCAACAACACGCAGAAGCCAGCACCGCCAAGCGACACCGACAGCGAAGTAAACAGAGCCTTGGAGATAGCCGCCACCGGGAACGCTGCCGACGAACCCACGCTGAGCCAGTAGCCGAGCATGGCCAGTGGAATACCGCTGCCCAGCACCGCCAGGCCCACGCAGAACAGCTGCGCCAGCACCGCCCAGCCGCGCAGCCGCACCGGTTGCGCCCGCCGCGCTACGCCCTGGCCGATGCGTACATGGCGGGCTTTGCCGCGTACGCGCAGTTCCAGCCACAGCATCACCAGGCACATCGCCAGCAGCACGGCAGACAGCATGGCCGCGTTGGCATTGCTGAACTCCAGTTCGAACTGTTGGTAGATGGCGGTGGTGAACGTCTGCAGGCCGAGGATCGACAGCGCGCCGAACTCCACCAGCATGTGCAGGGCAATCAGCAGCGCGCCACCGAGCATCGACGGCCACAGCAGTGGCAGGGTGACCTTGCTGAACACGCCCCAGCGGCTGCAACCCAGGGTGCGCGCCGACTCTTCCAGCGAGGTATCGAGGTTACGCAGGGTTGCGGCCACCGGCAGAAACACCAGCGGGTACTTGGACAGGGCCATGACCATGATCGCCCCGCCGAGGCCTTCGAAGTCCGAACTCAGCGACACCCAGGTGAAGCTGCTGACGAACGACGGCACGGCGAACGGCAGGCACAACACCACGCCCCACAGTCGACGACCTGCCAGGTTGCTGCGCTCCAGCAGCCAGGCCAGCGCCAGGCCGACCACCATGCAGGTCAGTGTCACCCCGACCATCAGCAACAGGGTGTTGCGCATCAGCCCCCAGACAAAGGGGCGCCACAGCAGGTGCAAGGCTTCGCGCCAGCCGGCTTCCCAGGCTTTGATGGCGACATAAGCCAGGGGCAGCAGGCTCATCGCGACCAGGAACAGCACAGGCAGCACGACCCAGATGGAGGGGCGCTTGCGGCGCGGTACAAAGCGCACCGGCGCCGGTGCAGACAGGGCGGCAGTCATCAGAGCAGGCCGACCTCGCGCTCAAGCTCGATGGCTTCCTCGGCGTTACCCAGGTCGGCCGGCGAGATCTTCGGCGGGCGCAGCTCGTCGAACGGTTTCAGGCCGCGGTCAGAAACCATGCCCTTGTGCAGCGGGTACTCGGCGGTGGTCTGGGTGATGACGCGCTGGCCTTCTTCGCTGGCCATCCAGTTGAGCAGGGCCTGGGTCTCTTTCGGGTGCTTGCTGGCCTTCACCACGGCTGCGCCGGAGATGGTGACCAGGTTGCCGGCGTCACCGTCGGCCAGGTAGTAGAGTTTGGTGTCCAGTTTGCCGCGTTCGCGTTCAAGCGCGTACCAGTAGTAGTTGTTTACCAGTACCGCAGCCACTTCGCCTTTTTCCACGGCTTTGAGGGCGACCATGTTGTTGGTGTAGGTCTTGCCGAAGGCTTTAAGGCCGGTCAGCCATTCCTCGGTAGCTTCACGACCGTGCATTTTCAGGATGGCCACAGCCTGCTCCTGGAACGCACCACTGGTAGGCACATAGCCGACGCGGCCTTCCCACTCAGGGTTGGCAAAGTCCATCACTGTGGTAGGCAGGTCTTTTTCGTCGACCTTCTTCGGGTTGTACACCACGATGCGCGTACGGGCCGTGATGCCCATCCACGTACCGTTGGCGCCAACGTATTCCTTGGGCACCATGTTTGCGGTGGCGTCGTCGATCTTCGCCAGCAAGCCCAGCTCGCCCAGGTTGTTCAGCGGCGGCGACTCTTCGGTATAGATGATGTCGGCTGGCGAGCGGTCGCCTTCCTCGATTATCTGGCTGGCCAGCTGGTTGCTGCTGCCTTTGCGGATATTGATGTGAATGCCGGTCTTGGCCTCGTAGGCCTTGGCGATGGCTTCGCCGATTTCCTTATGCTGACCGTTGTACATGGTCAGGGTGACCGGTGCGTCTGCCATGGCGGCCGGAGCGCCGATGACCAGGCTCAGCACGGCGGCGGCCAGAGTACGCATCAGCAGTTGCGGGCGGATCGTCATGCGGGTACTTCCTCGCTTACGGCTACATATTTGGAAACAATGGTAAACGAAATTGTTTCTCAAGTGGCCGGGTGACGAGAAATTCATGGGCAGACCATGGTGCAGGACCGGGAGTGCGCGGGGAGGGTGGGGCAAAAAACGCAGGCAAGAAAAAACCCACTAGCAAGCTAGTGGGTTTTTGTATGGTGCCCAGGAGAAGACTCGAACTTCCACGACCTTGCGGTCACTGATACCTGAAACC
>NZ_JBWKXT010000056.1:0-41313 GCF_059423245.1 Pseudomonas sp. GW460-LB5 | reverse complement strand
GGTGGTGCTGGACATCGACGGGCCGGGTGGCAAGCAGCTGGCGGGGTATCTGGTGGTCGGCGAAGCACCGGCCGACCTGCAGCAGCAGAACGCACTGCGCAGCGAACTGCGCGAGCACCTCAGGCACGGGCTGGCCGACTACATGGTCCCGACCCACCTGCTGTTCCTTGAGCCCCTGCCGGTAACGGCCAACGGCAAGCTGGACCGCAAAGCCCTGCCCAAACCCGACGCAAGCGTGCTGCAGGACAGCTACGTGGCCCCGCGCAGCGAGCTGGAGCAACAGATCGCGGCAATCTGGGCCGAGGTCCTGAAGCTCGATCGGGTCGGCGTGACGGACAACTTCTTCGAACTGGGCGGGGATTCGATCATCTCGATCCAGGTGGTCAGCCGGGCGAGACAGGCCGGGATCCACTTCACACCCAAAGCGCTGTTCCAGCATCAGACCGTACAAGACCTGGCCTCGGTGGCCACGCGCATGGAAGGCAGCGGCCCGCAGATCGACCAGGCCCCGGTGGTCGGCGAGACACGCTTGCTGCCTATCCAGCAGGCGTTTTTCGAACAGTCGATCGCCGAGCCTCATCACTGGAACCAGGCGGTCCTGCTTGCTTCGACGAGGCTCATCGATGGCGCCGCGCTGGAAAAGGCCTTGCACACGCTGGTCGAGCATCACGATGCGTTGCGCCTGCGCTTCACGCCACAACAGGACGCAGGCGCATGGCTCGCCGCCCATTGCGCCCCGGGCGACGTTGAGGCCGGGCTGCTGTGGGCAGAGACCCTGACCGACGCGAACGCGCTACAAGCCCTGTGCGAGCGAGCGCAGCGCAGCCTGAACCTGCAACAGGGTCCGCTGTTGCGCGCTGTACTGGCGACCTTGCCCGATGGCAGCCAGCGCCTGCTCCTGGTGATTCATCACCTGGCGGTGGACGGGGTGTCCTGGCGCATTCTCCTGGAGGACCTGCAGAACGCCTATGACCGCCACGTGGCAGGCCAACCTGCCGTGCTGCCCGCCAGGACCACCTCGACCAAAGCCTGGGCCGAACGGCTGCAGGCCTACGCGCAGAGCGATGCAGTGCAGGCAGAGCTCGGTTACTGGCAGTCGCAGTTGCAAGGGGTCGACGCGCAACTGCCCCAGGACAGGGCTGATGGATCGCTGCATGGCCGCCACACCGCGACGGTGCATGCGCGCCTGGACCGGCAGCAAACGTCGCGGCTGTTACAACAGGCGCCAGCCGCCTACCGCACCCAGGTCAACGACTTGCTGCTGACCGCCCTGGCCCGTGTGATCGCCCGTTGGACGCAGCGCGATGAGGTGCTGGTGCAACTGGAAGGGCATGGCCGTGAAGACCTGTTCGATGCGGTCGACCTGACCCGTACTGTCGGCTGGTTGACCAGCCTGTTCCCGGTGAAGCTGACAGCGGCGCCGACCCTCGATGCCTCGATCAAGCAGATCAAGGAACAACTCCGCGCGATCCCCGACAAGGGCATCGGTTATGGCGCGCTGCGTTATCTGGGGGATTCGCACGCACGGGATGTGCTGGCTCGCCTGCCAGTGCCCCCCATCACATTCAATTACCTGGGGCAGCTTGACAGCACCTTTGCCGAAAGCCCAGGCACAGCCACGGAGCGATTCCTGCAGCCGGCCAGCGAGAGCAGCGGGGCTAGCCAGTCTGCCGAGGCCTTGCTGGAAAACCTGCTGTCCATCAACGGGCAGGTCTACGCTGGCGAGCTGAGCCTGGCCTGGACGTTCAGCCAGGACATGTTCGACCGCGCCACGGTACAGGCCGTGGCCGACGACTATGTCAGCGAGCTTCAGGCGCTGATCGACCATTGCGTCGATCAGGACGTAGTCGCCCTGACACCGTCCGATGTCCCGCTGGCTGCGCTGGATCAGGCCCAGCTGGATGCCTTGCCGATTCCGGCAGGTGCCATCGAGGACATCTATCCGCTTTCGCCCATGCAGCAGGGCATGCTGTTTCACACGGTCTTCGAGCAAGGCCAGGGCGAGTATGTCAATCAGATGCGCGTCAACGTTTCGGGCCTGGATATCGAGCGGTTCAAGCGTGCCTGGCAGGCAATGCTGGACCGACACGACGTGTTGCGCGCCGCATTCGTCGCCAACCTTGAACGCCCGGTGCAGGTGATCCGCAAACACGTCGAGCTGCCGTTCGACGTGCTGGACTGGACCGCGCAGGAGGACATCGAGGGGCGGCTGGATGCCTGGGCCGAGGCCGATCGTCGGCGTGGCTTCGACCTGCAGGCGGCACCCTTGTTGCGACTGACAGTCATCCAGACAGACAGTGCGCAGCATCACCTGGTCTTCACCAGTCACCATATCCTGATGGATGGCTGGAGCAATGCGCAGCTGCTGGGCGAGGTGTTGCAGCGCTACGCGGGCGTTGCTTTGGCGCGACCGGCCGGGCGCTACCGCGACTATATCGAATGGCTGCAGCGCCAGGATGCCGAGCAGAGCGAGACGTTCTGGCGCCAGCAATTGCTGCACCTCAGCGAGCCCACGCGACTGGCCCAGGCGCTGCGCCTGGATAGAAGCCGCGCGGACACCGGCCATGGCGAACATCATCAGACGCTCGACGCAGCCTGCGCCCAGGCGTTGAGCGCGTTTGCAAGGCAACGACGGGTGACGGTCAATACCTTGCTGCAGGCAGCCTGGCTGCTGCTGTTGCACCGCTATACCGGCCAGGAAGGCGTGGCATTCGGTGCCACGGTTGCCGGCCGGCCGGCGGACCTGCGTGGCGTCGAGCACCAGCTGGGCCTGTTCATCAACACGCTACCAGTGGCAGCCAGGCTGCAGCCTGACCTGCGGGTGGGGGAGTGGGTCGAACGTCTGCAGGCACAGAACCTGAGCATGCGCGAACATGAACACACGCCGCTCTACGACATTCAGCGTTGGGCGGGCTCGGCCGGTGAGCCGTTGTTCGACACGCTGCTGGTGTTCGAGAACTACCCGGTCGGGGAAGTCCTGCAGCAGGGCTCCAGCGCAGGCCTGGCGTTTTCAGGCACGCAGAATCGCGAGCGGACCAACTATCCGCTGACGCTGATGATCGAGTCGGGCAATGCCCTGACGATCCACTACCACTACGACCGCAGTCACCTCGGCGACACCGGCGTCGAGCAGATCGCCCGGCACTTTGCCAATCTGCTGAACGCCCTGGTGCAGCACGCCGATACCCCGGTCGGTGAACTGCAGATGCTCGATGACGAAGAGCGACAGCGCATCGTCCACGACTGGAACCGTACCCAGATGCAGTACCCGCATGAGTGCAGCCTGCCCGAGCTGTTCGAAATGCAGGTCGCGCGCACCCCTGAGGCCCCGGCACTGTTGTTTGCCGAGCAGACCTTGAGCTATGGCGAGCTCAATCAGCGCGCCAACCGCCTGGCGGGCAAGCTGCGCACAATGGGCGTCGGGCCGGATGTGCTGGTCGCGATTGCCGTCGAGCGATCGGTGGAAATGGTCGTTGGCCTGCTGGCGATCCTCAAGGCCGGTGGCGCCTATGTGCCATTGGACCCGGAGTATCCGCGCGAGCGCCTGGGGTACATGATGGAGCAGAGCGGGGCGCATCTGCTGCTGACCCTCAGCCATCTGCTGCCGCAGCTGCCCACCCACAGCGTGCAGACCTGGTGCCTGGACAGCGACTGGCATCAGGTGGCGGCCTTCGATGGCGAGAACCTCGGTATCGAGCAGCATCCCGAGCACCTTGCCTATTGCATCTACACCTCCGGTTCCACCGGTCGGCCCAAGGGGGTCGAGGTGCGCCACCAGGCACTGGTCAACTTCCTTGCCAGCATGGCGGTCGAGCCTGGGATCGACGCCGGCGATCGGGTCCTGGCGCTGACCTCGCTGTCGTTCGACATTGCCGGCCTGGAGCTGTACCTGCCGTTGCTGGCCGGGGCTTCGGTGGTGCTGATCGGCGAGCGCCAGAACAAGGATCCGTCGGCGCTGCAGGCTGTGATCGAGCGCCACGCCATCACCACCCTCCAGGCCACACCTTCGACCTGGCGCATGCTGCTGCAGGCGCTGCCTGCGCAGACCCTGCGCGGTTGCAAGGTCATCAGTGGCGGTGAGGCGCTGCCTGTCGACCTCGCCGAGCAGTTGCTGGCGCTGTGCGGGCGCATCTGGAACCTGTACGGGCCAACCGAGACGACGATCTGGTCGGCGGCGTACTGCCTGGACAACCAACATCCCTTGCCGTTGCTGGGCAAGCCGATCGCCAACACGACCTTGCAGGTCATGGCGCACGATCTGTCGACTGCCGCGATCGGCATGGCCGGGGAACTGATGATCGGTGGCGATGGCCTGGCGCGGGGTTATCAGCGCCGCGCGGCATTGACGGCCGAGCGCTTCGTCCCGGACCCATACGATCGCAGCGGGCAGGGTGGTGGCCGGCTTTACCGTACCGGTGACCTGGCCAGCTATCGCAGCGATGGGGTGCTCGAGTACGTGGGCCGCATCGACCACCAGGTAAAGGTGCGTGGCTATCGCATCGAACTGGGCGAGATCGAGGCAAGGCTGATCGATGATCCTGCTGTGCGCGAGGCGGTGGTCATCGACATCGATGGCCCTGGTGGCAAGCAACTGGCCGGCTACCTGGTCTCGAGCGGCGAAGCAGCGGTCGTGACGGAGGAACAGCGCAGCGCCCTGCGTCGCCATCTGCGCGAACAGCTGCGCGCGACCTTGCCGGATTACATGGTCCCCGCGTACCTCACCTGGCTCGATGCGCTGCCGCTGACACCCAACGGCAAGCTCGACCGCAAAGCGTTGCCCCAGCCTGATCCTGGCGTATCGCAGCAAGGCCATGTCGCGCCGCAGAGCGAGGTGGAGCAGCAGATCGCTGCCGTCTGGGCGCAGCTGCTGAATGTCGAGAAGGTCGGCCTCAATGACAATTTCTTCGAGTTGGGAGGGCACTCGCTGTTGGCGCTATCAGTGCTCTCGCGCTTGCAACTTTCGCTGGGATTGACCGTGGAACCGGCCGTTCTCTTCCAGCACCCGGTCCTTGGCGATTTTGCCAGATACATCGAATCCATCGGCGATGCGTCGGCTTTCGACGAAAAACTGCAGCGTCTGGATAGGCTTTTTGAAGAGTTCGAGGTGAATGAATGAGTAACGATGCCGCGCTGAATATCGCCACGCGTTTTGTCACGCTGCCGCTGGCCAAGCGCAAGCTGTATCTGCAGAAGATGCACGCCGAGAACATTTCTCCGGCTAACTTGCCAGTGCCTTGCACCCAGGCGCTGTTCGACCGCGTTCCGGTATCGTTCGCCCAGCAGCGTCAATGGTTCCTGTGGCAGATGGATCCGCAGAGCACGGCCTACAACCTGGCTATTGCGCTGAGACTGCAGGGCGCACTGGATATCGACGCCCTGCGTGGCGCCTTCCAGGCCTTGATCGTACGGCACCAGACCTTGCGCACCACGTTCTCGCTCGATGACGAACAGCTCGTTCAGGTCATTCACCCGCCAGAATCGTTCGAAATCGACGCGCAACCCGTCGACGTCGGGGCGGCGCCGGAAACCGACTTGCAGATCAAGGCATGGGTCGAATCTGAGGCTCGCACGCCCTTTGACCTGGAGCGCCAGTGGCCGACCAGGGTCAGGTTGCTGCGTTTGCACGCGCATGACCATGTGTTGATCATCACCCTGCACCATATCGCTACCGATGGCTGGTCAATGCAGGTGCTGGTCGACGAGCTCATCGGGCATTACGCCCACGCATGTACCGGCGAGGCCGTGGACCTTGCTCCGCTGCCCATTCAGTATGCCGACTATGCCATCTGGCAGCGGCACTGGATGGAGGCAGGCGAGCAGGAGCGTCAGCTGGCGTATTGGCGGGCCCACCTGGGGGATGAACACCCGGTGCTGGAACTGCCCAGCGACCGGCCGCGTCCGGCGACGCAGCGCTTCGAAGGCGCGAGCCTGAAGTTCGAGCTCGAATCAGCACTGGCCGACGCGCTCAAGCAACAGGCGCAACAGCAGGGGGTGACGCTTTTCACACTGCTGCTGGCCAGCTTCCAGACCCTGCTGCACCGGTATTCTGGTCAGGATGAAGTGCGTGTCGGGATTCCCATCGCCAATCGTAACCGGGTCGAAACCGAGCGGCTGATCGGTTTCTTCGTCAACACCCAGGTACTCAAGGCGCAGTTCGATAGCTCGCTGACATTCACGGGCTTGCTCAGCCAGATGCACAAGACCACGCTGGCCGCTCAGGCGCATCAGGACCTGCCTTTCGAGCAACTGGTAGAAGCGCTGCACCCGGAACGAAGCCTGAGTCACAGCCCGTTGTTCCAGGTCATGTACAACCACCAGGCGCAAGCCAGGGGAAATGCCCGGCGCCTGCAGGGTCTGCAGGTCGAAGGCATCGCCTGGGAGCGACAGACCGCGCAGTTCGACCTCACGCTGAACACGGTCGAGCATGAGCATGGGATTGCGGTAGAGCTCAACTACGCGACTGCGCTGTTTGAAGCATCGACGGTCGCGCGCATGGCTTCGCATTTGACCCACTTGTTGGAGGCAATCGCCGAGCGGCCTTGGCAGCTTGTCGCCGAGTTGCCGATGCTCGGGCAGCAAGAGCATCGCCAGATTGTGGAGCAGTGGAACAGCACTCAAGCGTCCTACCCTGCCGACCAGGGCATGCATCAGCTGATCGAAGCGCAAGCCCGTGCGACGCCCCAGGCCCCTGCGGTGCTGTTCGGCGAGGATGTGTTGACCTACCGTCAACTGAACCAGCGCGCCAACCGGCTCGCTCACGCGTTGCGCGACAAAGGCGTGGGCCCGGACGTGCTGGTAGGGATCGCGGTGGAGCGTTCGCTCGAGATGGTGGTCGGGCTGCTCGCCGTTCTGAAGGCCGGGGGCGCCTATGTGCCGTTCGATCCCGACTACCCGGCCGAGCGCCTGGCCTACATGATGGAGGACAGCGGCATTCGTCTACTGCTGACCCAGACTACCCTGCGCGACCAGTTGCCAATCGCCCCCAGCATGGCCTGCATTGTGCTTGATGACGCAGATGAATGGCTGGCTGCCTATAGCGACGTCGACCCTGTCAACCTCAACGTGCCGGCCGATCTAGCCTACGTGATCTACACGTCGGGCTCGACCGGCAGGCCCAAGGGCGCCGGCAACACGCACCAGGCGCTGGTCAACCGGCTCTGGTGGATGCAGAAGGCCTACGGTCTGGATCACGGCGATACCGTGCTGCAGAAGACGCCCTTCAGCTTTGACGTATCGGTGTGGGAATTCTTCTGGCCACTGTTCACCGGTGCGCGGCTGGCAGTGGCTCGCCCTGGCGATCACCGGGACCCCGAACGCCTGGTGGAGGCGATCAGGCAACACAGGGTCACGACCCTGCATTTTGTTCCGTCCATGCTTCAGGCCTTCATGACCAGCGAGCACGTGGAGCGGTGCGAAACCCTCAAGCGCGTGGTGTGCAGTGGCGAAGCGTTGCCTGCTGACCTTTCAGAGCAGGTCCTGGCCAGGCTCAAGCACGTCGGGCTTTTCAACCTTTACGGCCCGACGGAAGCGGCGATCGACGTTACCCACTGGACCTGCCAGGCGCAAGCCAATGGCAGTGTGCCGATCGGCACACCTATCGACAACCTCAAGACCCATGTCCTCAGCAGTGCCTTGCTGCCGGTGCCGCAAGGTGTGGCAGGCGAGCTCTACCTGGGTGGTGTGGGTCTGGCGCGTGGATATCATCGTCGTCCGGGGCTTACGGCGGAGCGGTTCGTGCCCGACCCGCTTGATCGGAGCGAGCAGGGTGGTGCGCGCCTTTACCGCACCGGGGACCTGGCGCGGTACCGCTCGGGCGGCGTAATCGAATACGCTGGCCGCCTCGACCATCAGGTGAAGATTCGCGGCCTGCGCATCGAGCTTGGCGAGATCGAGTCCAAGCTCCTGGAGCACGACAGCGTGCGCGAGGCCGTGGTAATCGATATCGATGGGCCGGGTGGCAAGCAGTTGGCCGCCTATCTGGTGGTCGATGTACACGCTGGCGAGCTGGAAGAACACCTGCGCCGGCACCTCAAGGCCACACTGCCGGACTACATGGTTCCCAGCCATCTGCTGTTCGTCGACGCGCTGCCGCTGACCCCAAACGGCAAGCTGGATCGCAAGGCATTGCCACGCCCGGATGTACGTCAGCGGCAGAAACACCATGTGGCGCCGCGCACCCCTCTCGAGGCGCGAATCGCCGCGATCTGGGCTGACGTCCTCAAGCTTGAACGGGTAGGGGCCACCGACAATTTCTTCGAACTGGGCGGCGACTCGATCATCTCGATCCAGGTGGTCAGCAGGGCCCGCCGCGAGGGCATGACGTTCACGCCCAAACAGCTATTCCAGCTCCAGACAGTCGAGGGGCTGGCGGCCGTGGTCGCCAAGGGGCACGCCCCGGCCATGCAGATTGATCAGGGCGCGGTGCAGGGGCGCATGCAGCTCTTGCCGATTCACCAGGCATTCTTCAACGAAGACATCGCCGATCGTCACCACTGGAACCAGGCCCTTCTGCTCAAGCCCGGACAGGCCTTGGACAGCAACGTGCTCGACCGCGCGCTGCAAGCGCTGCTGGCCCATCACGATGCGTTGCGCGTGAGCTTCCAGCAGGAAGACGGCAGCACTTGGTCGGCCTGCTATCGCCAGATCGGCGAGCCAGCCCAGGCGACTTGCCTGTGGCAAGCGCAACTTCAGCACCCGTCCGAACTGCAGGCGCTGTGCGACAAGGCGCAACGCAGCCTCGATCTGCAGCAAGGGCCACTGCTGCGAGCCGTGCTGGCAGACCTGCCCGACGGTAACCAGCGGCTACTGCTGGTGATCCACCACCTGGCGGTGGATGGCGTTTCATGGCGAATTCTGCTCGAAGACCTGCAGGCCGCCTACCGTCAGGAGGCGCTGGGTCAGACCATTTCCCTGCCAGCCAAGACCAGTTCCGTCAAGGCATGGGCCGAGGCGCTGCAGACGTACGCCAACAGCGAGGTATTGCGCAATGAACTGCCGTATTGGCAGGCACTGTCAGCGGTCGATGCCACGCTCCCTTGCGACAACGTTGACGGTTCACTGCAGGCCAGGCATGCAGCTGTCGCCCGGACACGGCTCGATGAGCGCTACACCCGCCAGCTCCTGCAGGACGCTCCTGGGGCTTATCGCACTCAGGTCAACGACCTGTTGTTGACGGCCCTGGCCCGCGTGATCGCCCGCTGGACGAAGCAGGAAGAGGTGCTCGTGCAACTGGAAGGGCACGGTCGTGAGGAACTGTGCGATAACGTCGATCTCAGCCGTACCGTTGGTTGGTTCACGAGCATGTTCCCGGTCAGGCTCAGCACCGCCGAGGCGATGGACACCTCGATCAAGACCATCAAGGAGCAGCTGCGTGCGGTTCCCAACAAGGGGCTTGGGTTCGGAGCGCTGCGCTATCTGGGCGACCAAGAGGCCAGCCAGGCCTTGGCGGAACTGGCACCACCCAGGATCACCTTCAATTACCTCGGGCAGTTCGATGCCAGCTTCGACGAGCCTGCCGGCGAACTCGGCCAGGCAGCCTTCCTCATGCCTGCTGCCGAGCACAGTGGCGCAAGCCGAGGCGAGACAGCGCCGCTGGGCAACTGGTTATCGATCGATGGGCAGATATTCAAAGGCGAGCTGGGCCTGAACTGGACCTTCAGCCAGGCCATGTTCGAGGTCACGACGGTCGAACGCCTGGCAGCCGAATACGCTCGGGAATTGCAGGATCTGATTGATCACTGCGTATCCGAAAGTGCCTTCGGCAGGACGCCTTCGGATTTCCCCCTGTGCAACTTGAACCAGGCGCAACTCGACGCCTTGCCTGTGCCCCTCGTCGAAATCGAGGACATCTACCCGTTGTCGCCGATGCAGCAGGGGATGCTGTTTCACAGCGCCTATGAGCAGACCGGAGATTACATCAACCAGATGCGTGTCGACGTTCAGGGCCTGGACGCTGCGCGCTTCGATCAAGCCTGGCAAGCGATGGCGGCGCAGCATGATGTGCTGCGTGCCAATTTCATCACCTTGTTCGAGCAGCCCTTGCAGATCATTCGTGAGCAGGTGCAGATACCTTTCACCGAACTGGACTGGTCGGCGTCCAAGGATCTGCAACGCGAGCTCTGCGTCTGGGCCGAGCACGATCGTCGCAAGGGCTTCGACCTGCAGCATGATCCGTTGCTCAGGATAACCGCGATCCGTACAGGCCCCGATAGCCATCACCTGATCTATACCAGCCACCACATCCTCATGGATGGCTGGAGCAATTCGCAGTTGCTTGGCGAGGTGCTGCAGCACTACGCGGGGCAGCCGGCCGAGCGTAAGCCTGGACGTTACCGTGACTACATCCAGTGGCTGCAGGGACAGGGCAAGGATCGCAGCGAAGCCTTCTGGCGAGAGCAGCTTCAGGATCTGCAGGAGCCGACACATCTGGCGCAAGTGTTCCGACAAGGCAAGTCGAACAAGGACAGCGGTTATGCCGATCATTATCAGGTGCTGGACTGGCAGCCCACGCTGAGTGAGTTCGCCCGTGAACGACGGGTTACCGTCAATACGCTGGTGCAAGCGGCCTGGCTGTTGCTGCTGCAACGTTATACTGGCCAGGAATGCGTCGCCGTGGGCGCCACGGTCGCTGGCCGACCGGCGGAAGTGGCCGGTGCGGAGCATCAGCTGGGTCTGTTCATCAATACGTTGCCGGTGATCAACCGGCTGCAGCCGACGATCACCGTGGAGCAATGGGTCACCGAACTGCAGGGGCGGAACCTGGCACTGCGCGAGCATGAACACACCGCGCTGTATGACGTCCAGCGCCTGGCTGGCGTAGCGGCGGATGGGTTGTTCGATACCTTGCTGGTGTTCGAGAACTACCCTGTCTCCGAAGCGCTGCGCGAGGGTGCTCCCGCAGGCTTGAGGTTCATCGACACGCACATTCACGAGCAGACCAACTACCCCTTGACCTTGGCCATTGGCCTGGGTGCGCAGTTGTCCGTTCACTACAGCTATGACCGTTCGAGCTTCAGTGACCGGGACATCGAGCAAATCGCCGGGCACTTCGCCAACCTGCTGCATGCCATCATCCAGAAGCCGCAGCGCCTTATTTCCGAGCTGCCGATGTTGGGTGTGGATGAATGCCGTCGCATCGTGGAGGAATGGAACCACACGACGGTCGATTACCCTGGCGCTCACTGCGTGCACCAGTTGTTCGAGGCCCAGGTACTGCAACGACCCGAGGCCGTCGCCCTGGTATTTGCTGGGCAGCAGCTCACGTACCGGCAGCTCAATGTCCGCGCCAATGGCCTGGCGCACCGCTTGCGCGAGCGCGGCGTGGGCCCGGACGTATTGGTCGGTATTGCCCTGGAACGCTCGGTGGACATGGTTGTGGGATTGCTGGCAATCCTGAAAGCAGGGGGGGCCTATGTCCCTCTCGACCCTGAATATCCCCAGGACCGTCTGGCGTACATGATCGAAGACAGTCGAATCCAGCTGCTGTTGACCCATCGAAATGTCCAGCTACCTGCCTGTCCACACATCCACACCCTGATGCTTGATGAGCTGGATGACTGCCTGACGTGGCCGGCTGACAACCTGGCGTTTGCAGGGCACCCTGGCAACCTGGCCTATGTGATCTACACCTCCGGCTCGACGGGCAAGCCCAAAGGTGCCGCCAATACCCACGAAGCGCTGCTGAACAGGCTGTTCTGGATGCAGGACGCCTACGCGTTGCGCACCGATGACAAGGTCCTGCAGAAAACCCCTTTCAGTTTCGATGTGTCGGTCTGGGAGTTTTTCTGGCCGTTGATGACGGGAGCCCGACTGGTGCTCGCCCAACCGGGCGAACATCGCGACCCGGCGCTGCTCATGCGGCTGATCGAGACCGAAGCCATCACCACGTTGCACTTCGTGCCATCGATGCTGCAGGCCTTCATCAGTGGTGACAGCCCGCAGGCGGCCTGTACTTCGCTACGGCAGGTGATGTGTTCCGGCGAGGCGCTGCCGCTTGAGCTGCAACGCAGCGCGATGGCATTGCTGCCGGGTACCCAGTTCTACAACCTGTACGGGCCTACCGAAGCGGCTATCGACGTCACCCATTGGCACTGTGTGGACGAGCAAAGTCACAGCGTTCCGATCGGCCGGCCGATTGCCAACCTGCATACCTACATTCTTGACGATGAGCTCAACCCGGTGCCTGCGCCGGTCACGGGCGAACTGTATCTGGGCGGTATCGGCCTGGCCCGCGGTTACCATGAGCGCGCGATGCTGACGGCCGAGCGTTTCTGTGTCAGCCCCTTCGGTGACGGGGAGCGTCTCTACCGCACAGGTGACCTGGCGCGCCAGCGTGAAGACGGGGTGATCGAGTACGCTGGGCGGATCGACCACCAGGTGAAGATCCGTGGCCTGCGTATCGAGCTTGGCGAGATCGAGGCGAGCCTGCTGGAGCACCCGGCCGTGAAGGAAGCCGCTGTCCTGGCAATCGACCTGGCGACCGGCAAGCAACTGGTGGCGTTTGTCGTCATCGACCGTGAAGAACACCTGAACGATGTAAAGGCCGTACTGGCGCGCCGGCTGCCTGATTACATGGTGCCTTACCATTACGTTCTGCTCGACAGCATGCCGCTGTCACCCAACGGCAAGCTGGACCGCAAGCGCCTGCCGATGCCCGAGCTCAAGGCCAACGTGCAGCAATACAGCGCCCCGAGCAACGAAGTCGAAAGCGCCCTGGCGCTGATCTGGCAGGAAGTCCTGCAGCGGGAACAGGTAGGTATTCACGACAACTTCTTCGAGCTTGGTGGCGACTCGATCGTGTCGATCCGCATCGCCAGCAAGGTGCGGCTTGCAGGTTACGACGTCTCTCCGAAACGGGTATTCGAGCACCAGACCATCGCTCAGCTCGCCGCGACGTTGGAGCGCCATGCGCCTGTATCCGAAGCGCCAGTCATTGCCCGAGTCGCCGTCAGTGAAGAACAGCGAGCGTTGTTGCCCCTGTCCGCCGACGTCATCGAAGATGTCTACCCGCTCTCGCCGATGCAGCAGGGCATGCTGTTCCATTCCATCGAGGAGAAGGGTGAAGGGCTGTATATCCATCAGGTCAGCCTGCCGGTGACCGGCCTGAAGACCGCACCTTTCATTCAGGCATGGGCAGCGGTGACCGCGCGTCACGAGGTGCTGCGTACCAGTTTCCACTGGGCCGGCCTGGCCGAACCGCTGCAGGTTGTCCATACACAGGCGCAGATGCCCGTAAGGGAAATCGATCTGCAGGGCAGCGAGGCGCCTGACGCGACCGTGCAGGCGCTTGCCCATGAAGAGTGGCTGAACGGTTTCGACCTGACCCAGGCACCTCTGCATAGGCTATTGCTGGTGAAGCTGGACTCGAACACCTATCACATGATCTGGACCAGCCACCACATCTTGATGGACGGCTGGAGCACCTCCCGGCTGTTTGCCGAGGTCATGCAGCACTACGCCGGCAAACCAGTGTCCGGCAGTGTCGGTCGTTATGGTGATTTCATCGCGTGGCTGCATGCCCAGGACAAGGGGCGGCAGGAGGCCTTCTGGCGTGAAAGTCTGGCAGGTGTCGAGCCTACCTTGTTGGCCCAGACGATTCACCCGCGACACAGCGCCAACGAAACCGGGCACAACGCACTCTATTCACGCTGGGACAAAGCGTGGACGACGCGCCTGCAGGATTACTGCCGAAGCCTGAGAGTCACGCCCAACACCGTAATCCAGGGCGCCTGGCTGTTGTTGCTGCAGCGCTACACGGCCAAATCTGCAGTCACCTTCGGGGCGACCGTCGCTGGTCGGCCGGAGTCGCTGCCGGGCGCCGACAGCACCTTGGGGCTGTTCATCAACACATTGCCGGTATCGCAGGAACTTGACCCGACCGCCTGCCTGGAGGACTGGCTCCGTGACCTGCAGGCTTACAACCTGGAGCTGCGCAACTGGTCACATACCCCACTGAACGATGTCCAGAGGTGGTCCGGTACCCCAGGTCAGACGCTGTTCGACAGCATTATCGTGTTCGAGAACTACCCGATCGACGAGAGCATGCGCGAGTCGTCCGATGCCGAAGTGGGCTTTGGCGAATCCAGTGGCGTGGGTGTGACCAACGTTCCCATGGACTTGGCCGTGCATCTCAACGACACCTTGTCGATTGAATACCTGTACCTGCGCAACAGCTTCAGTGAAGCGGCGGTACAAGGCATCCGGCAGACCATGGAAGCCACACTGGACGCCATGTTGAGCCAGCCTCGGGCGAGGCTTGGCAATCTGCAGTGCTTGCTGCCTGCCCAACTGGAGCAGGCAGCGCAATGGGGCGCCGAGCCTGCGACGGTCTATGGTACGCAGACACTGGCGCAGTCGATTGCAGCGCAAGCTCAGCGCCAACCGGATGCCGTCGCGCTGGTGTGTGCCGAGCGAAGCCTCACCTACGCGGAGCTGGAGCGGCAGGCCGAGCATCTGTGCACCGTGCTGCGGCTCAAGGGTGCCGCGCCCGAAGTGATCGTCGGCGTGGCCCTGGAGCGGTCGCTGGAGCTGGTCGTGACGTTGCTGGCGATCATGAAGACGGGGGCTGCCTATGTACCTCTGGATCTCGAGTACCCGGCAGATCGCCTGGCCTGGATGATCGAGGACTCGGGCATGCAGCTGCTGGTGACGCGCCACTCGCTGCTGCAGCGCCTGCCGTCACTGGAACGTGTACACGTCATCGAGCCTGTTGCTGATCAGCAGGTCCCCCAGCCGGCGCTGCCTCCTGCGGCCATCGAAGACGGCAACCTGGCCTACCTGATCTACACCTCGGGCTCGACCGGCAAGCCAAAAGGCGTAGCTGTCGCCCAGGGCCCATTGAGCCGGCATTGTCAGGCTATCGTGGAGCGATACGAAATGGGGCCCTCGACGCGAGAACTGCATTTCATGTCGTTCGCCTTCGATGGTGCTCAGGAGCGCTGGCTGAGTACCCTGCTCTGCGGTGGCACGCTGGTCATACGCGACGGTGACGTGTGGACAGTGGAGCAGACCCTGCAGGCTTTGTGGCGCCAGCGCATCACCATCGCCTGTTTCCCGCCGGCCTACCTCAAGCAGTTGGCAGAGTCGGTGCAGGCCAGCGGCGATCAGCCGCCACCGGTGCAGATCTACTGCTTTGGTGGCGATGCGGTGCCCGAACAGACGTTCGAGCAGGTCAGGAAGACCCTCAAGCCCACCTGGATGACCAATGGCTACGGCCCTACCGAAACGGTGGTGACGCCGCTTTTGTGGAAGGTGCCTGGAGACGGTCATTGTGCGGCTGCCTATGCGCCTATCGGCCATGCGGTAGGTCGGCGCTCCCTTCGTGTACTCGATGACGAGCTCAACCCGCTGCCTCCGGGCTTCGCGGGCGAATTGATGATCGGCGGCGACGGCGTCGCTCGCGGCTATCATGGCCGCCCGGCCCTGACTGCGGAGCGCTTCGTGCCTGACCCATTGGGTAAGGAGGGTGCCCGTCTGTACCGCAGCGGTGACCTGGTACGTAGACGGGATGACGGTGTGGTCGACTACGTGGGCCGTATCGACAACCAAGTCAAGATCAGGGGGTTCCGGATCGAGCTCGGTGAAGTCGAAGCCGCTCTGCGTACCCAGGACGGGGTGCGGGACGCCGTCGTTGTCGTGCACGAAACGACGGTGGGCAAGCAACTGATCGGGTATGTGGTAGGCGAAGACACGAGCATGGCGAAGGCTTTGAGAGCCGTACTGGCTGCCCAATTGCCGGAGTACATGGTGCCGTCGCAGATCATCGTGTTGCCTTCATTCCCGGTCACGCCGAACGGCAAGCTCGACCGCAAGCGCCTGCCGGATCCGGTATTCGAGTCGTCAGGGCATGTCGCTCCTCGCAATGAACAGGAGCGATTGCTGGCGCAGATCTGGGAAGAGGTACTGCAGGTCGATCCCATTGGCATTACGGACAACTTCTTCGAGCTTGGCGGCGACTCCATCCTCAGCCTGCAGGTGGTGTCTCGGGTGAGGAATCACCCGACCTTGGACATGGAACTCAAACTCCGTGATGTGCTGCGTTATCAGACGATCGAGGCGATCGTCGGCAAACAGGAGCAGGCCGACCATGCGCCCGTGCAGGTGGCCGACACCGGGGCGGTCGACGGCCTGTTCAATCTGCTGCCCATCCAGGAGTGGATGTTCGCCGAGGCGCTTGCGGACCCCGCGCACTTCAACCAGGCCCTGATGCTCAAACCGCGCATCGCGCTGGACCTGGATGCGCTCGACCAAGCGCTTGCCTGCATCGAAGCGCACCATGACGCCCTGCGGCTACGCTTCGTTCAGGAGAACGGTCGTTGGCTGCAACGCTACCTGACACCTGATGAGGCCAGGCAACCGCTGCTGCAGCGGGAACAGGCTTGTGACGAGCAGGCGCTGATGACGCTGGCGAATCAGGCTCAACGTAGCCTGAGGCTTGTCGATGGACCTGTCTGGCGAGCTGTGCACGTACAGCTTGCCGATGGGCAGGCGCGACTGTTGCTGGTCATCCATCACCTGGTCATGGACGGTGTGTCATGGCGGGTACTGCTCGAAGACCTGCAGCGGGCTTACCAGGCCTGTACCCAGGGTGACACGCCGGCATTGCCTGCTCGCACCACGAGCTACAGGGCCTGGGCAGAGCTTCTGCGAAAAGAGGCTGCATCGATTGGCGCGCAGCAGGGTGACTGGTGGCTTGCTCAACTCGAACCGCTGTCGAACGAGTTTCCTTGCGACAACCCGCGCGGGCGCAATGAGGTCAGCGAGCAGGCGGCCGCCCATCTGTACCTGACACGGGAAAAGACTGCGCAGTTACTCAAACAGGCGCCTGCCGCCTATCGCACGCAGGTGAACGACATCCTACTGGCGGCGCTGGCACGTGTGCTGTGCCGTTGGAGTGGCGAAGAGGCCGCATTGATCCAGCTGGAAGGCCATGGTCGCGAAGACCTTTACGAAGGCGTGGATCTGTCCCGGACAGTGGGCTGGTTTACCAGCATGTTCCCGGTACGTCTCGCCCCTGGCGAGGCTGCGGCGGTCGGTGAGTCGATCCTGGCCACGCAACGGCAATTGGCGGCGGTACCTGACAAGGGGGTCGGTTATGGCGTGTTGCGTTACCTGGGCGAACCTCGGATGCGCGAGCGCCTGGCGGCAGTAGCTCAACCGCGGGTGACGTTCAACTATTTCGGTCAGTTCGACCAAAGCTTTGACAAGCACGCTTTGCTTGAGCCTGCGCCGGAAGGGTCAGGCGATTGCTATAGCCCGAGGGCGCGCCTGGCCAACTGGCTGGAGATCGTCGGCCAGGTCTACGACGGCTCGCTTTCATTGCGATGCGTCTACAGCAAACGTCGTTATCGGGCGCAGACCATCGACGCCCTGATGGAAAGCTATCGCGAAGAACTTGAACTGCTGATTGATCACTGCCTCTCCGTGACTGGCGCTGCCTGAGTGCAAGCGCCAGGCGGTTTTTTCAAGGAATATCAAGTTGAATAACGATCTGGAAGCGTTTCTCGATATGGTTGCAATGAACCCACAGGATCAGGCCTTGCATCGGCTGGGTCCGGTGCAGGCACGCACCCGTTTCGAGTTGGCCACGCAGCGTCTTCGCTGGCAAGCGCCGCAGGACCTGGCGCTAGGTTCGCTGACCTGCACCGCACGCGATGGTACGGCTTTGCCGTTGCGTGTTTACAAACCCGCGCAGGCCGATGGCCGGCCCCTGCCGGTGCTGGTTTATTACCATGGCGGTGGCTTTGTCGTCGGCAGCCTGGATTCACATGATGGCGTATGCCGTGAGCTGTGCGCACGGTCAGGCTGCGCGGTGGTTTCGGTAGGCTATCGCCTGGCCCCTGAGCACCGGTTCCCAACGGCTTTCGAGGACGGTTGGGATGTGCTCGAAGCGCTGCCCTCCATCGCCCAGGCACAGGGGCTGGACCTGCAACGCGTCGTCCTTGCGGGCGACAGCGTGGGCGCGACCCTGGCCACCACCTTGGCCCTGCATGCCGCCAGGCAAGGCCTGGCGGCCGCGGTACGGCCGATCGGGCAACTGTTGTGTTACCCGGTCACGGATGCGGGGGGCGAATACGCCTCGCGCACCCTGTTTGGGGAGGGGTACCTGCTGGAAGACGAAACGCTCGAATGGTTCTATGACCTTTATGCACGCGAACACCTGGATCGTCACGACTGGCGTTTCTCTCCCTTGCGCGCAGAAAGCCTGAGCGGTGTCGCTCCAGCCATCGTCCTGCTGGCCGGCCTGGATCCGCTGCTGGATGAAGGGCAAGCCTACGCTGAGCGATTGCAAGCATCCGGGGTGGATGTGGAAATCATCCTGGCGCAGGACATGACCCACGACCTGCTGCGCATGATGTCAGTGACTGCAGAAGTTTCGACAGTGTACAAGCGATTGGTCGACAGTCTGCTTGCGCTTATCGCCAAGGCACGATAGACCTCCAGCCCCAAGGGCATTGTGGTCGCGCTGAGCGCAATGCCCTGGCGAGCCCCGCGTCAGGGCCCTGCTGAATCAAGCAGACAGGTGGTGTAGGAACAGAGGAGGGAAAGGCGCCAGCCACCTTCGGCGGTGGCTGGCGCAGGGGGGGGGATCAGTTTTCGTAACGCAGGGTAAGCGCGAAATTGCGTGGGGCGCCGTAGTAGTTGCCGGTGTCTTCGCTGAAGATGGCAGTGTAGTATTTCTCGTCAAACACGTTGTTGAGGTTCAACTGCACGCTAACGTTCTGGTTGACCCGAAAGTTGGCATTGAGATCGACCAGGTTGTAAGCGCTCTGGGTGATGTTGTTCAGGTAGAGCTTGCTCTGGTGATAGACGCTGGTACCCACTCGCCACTGGTCCAGCGCACCCGGCAGCTGGTAGGTGGTAGCCGCCTTGAACAGTCGCTGGGGCGAGTTTTCCGTACCGTAGGTGTCGCCCTTGTTGGCCCCGGCAACGTACTTGGGATGGCTGTAGGTGTAGCCCATCGAAGCATTCCACCCAGGCATCAGCTCGCCTGACACTTCGGCATCGAAACCGCGATTGCGCACCTTGGCACCTTCGGTATAGCAACGTGCATCGCGGTTCGGTCCGCACACACGACCGGCTTCTGGCACGACCTGGGGCAGGCCAGTCTGATCGACCTGGAACAGCGCCAGAGAGGTGTTGAGCCTGCCGTCGAACAGCTCGTTCTTGAGGCCGATCTCGTAGTTGCTGCCCGTGGTGGGGGCCAGCAGCTTGTTGTCGACACTGTAGTTGCTTTGCAGTTTGTAGATTTCAGTGTAACTGGCGTAGACCGAGGTCTGATCGGTGATGTCATAAACGATGCCCCCATACGGAATGACCTTGCGGTCTTCCTTGAAGCGATCGGTTTCCCAAGGCCCTTGGGTATCGTAATCGACCCAGCTCAAGCGGCTGCCGAGGATTACGTGGAGGTCGTCGGTAGGATTAAGACGGGTAGCCGCGTAGATCCCTTTGTCCTTGCGCACGTGGCGGCTTGGCGTAAGGTTGCCGACTATTTCCGGTTTGGGGAATTGCGAAGCATTGAAGTCGAGGACGTCTACCTTGGGGTAGAAGCTCGGCGAGCCGGTCACGTACTGCAGGCGATCGCGGCGCATGCTTGTGCCCACGACCACTTCATGCTTCTGGCCCATCAGGTTGAACGCACCATTCAGCGCTGCATCCAGGTTGACCTGCTCGTCATCGTATCTGGCGCTGTTGGGGTAGTACTGCATCGACGAGTCGGTCTCGCCGGTGTGATAACCGACCTGTGCCAAAAAGTCCGCATTGGACCAGATGAGGTTGGTCGCGACGGTCAGGTTCCAGTCTTCGTTGAACGAATGCTTGATATCGGCGAAGACGTTGCGGTTCAGCTTGTCCAGATAGGCCCATTTGCCGGCCAGGGAGGTCGTGCGGGAGAAGTCGTAGAAACTGCCGTCCTGGTGTGTTGGCAGGCCACCCCAGTCGTAACCATTGTTGTTGTCCTGCTGCAGCGAGCCACCGAGGGTCAAGGTGGTCGAGTCACTCAGGTCAGCTTCGCCGATGGCATAGAACAGCTGGTTTTCCTTGCCGGCGTAATCCTGGTAGCTATTGCGGTTGTTGTACATCAGTACCGTTCGACCGCGCAGTGTCCCTTCGGCATTCAACGGACCGCCGACATCCAGCTGGGTGCGGTAGTTATCCCATGAACCTGCGCCGATCTCGGCCTTGAGCTGATAGCTCCGGGTAGGCCGCTTGCGCACCATGTTGATGGCTGCCGACGGGCTGCCCGCCCCCTGCAGCAGGCCATTGGCGCCGCGCACGATCTCGACCCGATCATACATGGCCATGTTATTGACCGACATGACGTCCATCGAGAAGCTTTCAGTCACGCTGGTCGGCAGGCCATCGACCTGCAGGTCGTCCACCTGGAACCCTCGCGAGTAATACAGTGGGCGCTCGGTGCCGAAACCCTTGACGGTATTGATCCCTGTCGCGGCCATGGCCACGTCTTCCAGGGACTGCATGTTCTGGTCGTCCATCTGTTGGCGGGTGACGACGCTGACCGATTGGGGCGTCTCCCGGGGTGACAGCCCCAGCCTGGTGGCCGTGCTGGTCACACCCGTGGTGTATGAGCCTGTGTTTTCGGTAGTTGCACCCAAGGCAGCGGACTGGATGCTCGTGGCATCGAGGAGCATTGCGCTGTCACCCTCGTTGCTCGCCTGCAAGGTCAATGTGTTGTCGCGCAGCTGATAGCGCAGCCCACTCTCCCCGAGCAAGATACGCACCGATTGATCCAGGCTGTGACGACCGCTTAACGCACCCGAGCGAAGGTTCTGCACGGCACCGGGCTCGTACAGCACCTGCACGTCGGTCAGTTCTGCAAACTTCTGCAGCGCCGAGCTCAGTGGCTGTGCCGGGATATTCAAAGTCAGTTGCTGATCTTGCGCCTGGGCCGCCAGGGGCAGCGCCAGGGTGAGCGCCAGCGCTGGCAGTTGTGCATTGAAAGCGCGTCGAAGGCCAAGCGCCCTGGTCAAGTGATTCAATCGAAGGTGGGTGGGCATTTCGGTGCTCGTTGTAGATGTTGAGTGGGCAGGCTGGGCAGATCTGTTTTTATGTCGACTACGGGTATGACGCACGATGGGTGACAAACCGGAATGCAAATGTTTCGCTTTTGTTGCATCAGGCGACGCACGTTTCGACCAGCACCCTACCGGCCTCCATGCGCACCAGTTGGTCGGCGACATCGAAATAGCGGTCATCATGGCTGATGACGATGATGGTCTTGCCCAGGCGCTTCAGTTCGGGGAGCAGCTCGGTATAGAAGATGCGCCGGAATGTCGGGTCCTGGTCCGCTGCCCATTCATCGAACACCAGCACCGGGCGCTCCTCGAGCCAGGCGTTGATCAGTGCCAGCCGCTTGCGTTGCCCGGTCGAGAGGTCGGTGGTGGTGAAACTGCCGTCGCGGATGCTGACCTTGTGTGCAATTTCCAGCCGCTTGAGATAGACCTCGGCGCTCTCCGGCACCTGCTGCGCGCCCAGGAAGGGGTCGTCGAACAGGTAGTAATCAGAAAAGACAGTGGTGAAGAGCTGGCGGTAATCGTCGCGATTGCGCGCGGTGATGGGTTGGTCGTTGATGCGTATCTCGCCTTTTTGCGGCGGATACAGACCTAGCAGCAGCTTGATCAGGGTGGTCTTGCCACAGCCGTTTTCACCGACGATGAACACGATATCGCCCTGGCTGACCTGCAGGTTCACCGGCCCAAGGGTAAACGGCGCATTGCCGTCGACCGGAGGGAAGGCAAAACGCACGTCATGCAACTCGAGAGTACGCAAGACGGGCAGCTGGCTGGCCTTGTCTTCGAGCAGCAGGTGCGGCTCGGGGGAGGAGAACTGTTCGGACAACTCGGCAATCCGGCGGAAGGCGATCTGAGCCCGGCTGACGATGGGCAACGTGCCTACCAGATATTCCAGCGGGCCTTTCATGTACAGCAGTACCAGCACGAAGCCGCTCATTACTGCCTTGTCGCCGCTAGGCCACAAGGATTGCAGGGCAAGGGCCAGGCCGATAACCACGAAGAACAGCATCGAGCCGAAGGTCTTGGCGATGACGAAGGTATTGATGGAGCGGATCTGGATATCGCGTATCTGGTCAGCTGTGCCTTGGATATTGCGGCTGAACATGCGTTGGCGGCGCGCGCGGTGGATGCGCAGCTCCTTGGCACCGGCGGCGATCGCATTGTAATGCCGTTGCAGTTCATCTTCGGCGTCCCGTGCCGCAACAAACCCTCGAATGCCCTTGGATCGGGCGATGTACTGCACGACGGTACCGAGTGCGATCGCTGCCAGCATCAGCAGGAACATCGGCCAGGAAAGCAATGCCAGATAGCCAAGGCAGCCCAAGGTAACGGTCAGGGCGATCGCCAATGGCGCGAAAGCGAAAGCGAAATCGCTGATGGTGTCCACGTCGTGCGTCAGCACGGGGATCAGTCGATGGCTGCGATAGCGCTCGATCTGTTCGATGGGGGCAGACAGAACCTTCTCGCCCAGTTCCTTGCGCAAGGCGGCGATGATGTTCTGGCCCACCCGGTTGCTACCGATGTCGGAAAACACCGAGCTGGCCAGGGCCACCAGGCAAAGCCCGGCGAAACCCCAGACAACGCCTTGGGTCAGGCCGCTGTCGTCGTGCAGGGCGCGGTTGATGGTGGCCAGCAGGAAGGTGATGCTGAGGCCGCCGACCATGCCCAGGATGACGGACAGCGCGACGGTATATTTGAACGGCTTGAGCAGGGCGAAGAGATCCTGCACGGCGCCGCGGGAGGACTGGGACATGATGGGCTCCTGAGTTGATCAGCCGACGCTGGCAAGGGGTTTGGTTTGCGCCTGGTGTGCGCTGCTGGAAAGGTTCAGGGCGCCATAGAGCGCTTTTCCGATCTCTTCGCTGCGCATCGGCAGCACTGAAAGCAAGGTGTCGCTCAAGCCGTGGGTGGCCTCGCAGAAGCCTTGCAGGAAGACTGGCGCCTTGAGCTGCGGGGTGGCCAGGGCGCGATAGGTACGGTCCACTTCCAGGCCATGCAGGTAAGGCAGAAGCGGTTCGAGCAGGTGCTGATGGCTGTTGCGCTCGTAGCCGGTGGCCAGTATCACGGCATCGTAGCGGTGGGTCTGCTGTTGCCCGGTGGCGAGGTCGCGCAGGGTCAGTTCGATGCCCCCTTCGACATCGACTGCCGCTTCCAGGTGTTGACGGCAGAGCACCGCGTGGCGGGGCTGACGGGTGATCTTCTGCCGGTACAGCACGGCATAAATGCGCTCGATCAGCCCCAGGTCGACGACCGAGTAGTTGGTGTTATGGTATTCGCCGATCAACTTTTCGCGGTCTTGCGGTGCTTGCTGGAAAACCAGGTCGGTGTACGCAGGGGCGAAAATTTCGTTGACGAAAGGCGAGTCGTCGGCGGGCTTGAGGGCTGAGCTGCGCAGGATCATTTCAGCCCGCACCGAAGGAAAGCTGTCGTTGAGGTCGATGAACGCTTCGGCGGCACTCTGCCCGGAACCGATGATCGCGATACGCATCGGCTTGCCTTCGCTGCAGGCCAGGTGCTGCATGCCGGTGAGGTAGCGGGAATGATGAAAAACCCGGGCATTGTTGCGCAGCGGGGCGAAAATGGCTGGAATCTTCGGTGAGCCACCGGTGCTGATCACCACCGAACGCGTGCGGCGGGTGCGCTGCATGCCTTGTGCATTGCGCGAGATCAGCCTGAGGTGATGAATGACCCCATTATCGAGCTCGGGCTCGATGCGCAACACTTCTTCGCCATACAGTGCCTGCTCGGCGAACTGCTCGGCGACCCAGGCCAGATAGTCGTTGTACTCCAGCCGGCACGGGTAAAAGGTGCCGAGGTTGACGAAGTCGACCAGGCGGCCCTGCTGCTTGAGGTAGTTGACGAAGCTGTAGGGGCTGGTGGGGTTGCGCAGCGAAACCAGGTCCTTGAGGAACGAGATCTGCAGTTCGCTCTGCGAGGACAAGGTATCCCCATGCCAGCGATAGTGCTCCTGCTTGTCCATGAACAAGGCGTCAATGGGCTTGCCATTGTTCTGGGAAAGCTCCTGCAGGGCGATGGCCAGGGCCAGGTTGGACGGGCCGAAGCCTACGCCGATCAGGTCGTGGAGAGTTGAGGCGCTCATGTCGTTGACTCCTGCTGTTGCTGGTGAGCGGTGAGTAGGTGTTAAACGAAGCCGCAGAGGCTGGATTTAGCCGGTCACGACCAGCCGGGCATGCACCCCACGCAGGTGTTCGCAGAGACGCAGAAGTTGTGATCCGAGGAGGGGCATACGTTGCGCGCTGGCGCACGAAAACCCCGCAGGCATGCTGCGCCAGGCGCCCGCCGGGGTTCGTGGCTCAGGGTAGATGCGGGTAGGCGCAGCGCAGCCTAGCGTTGCATGACGTCGAAGAACGCCTTCAGAAAGGCTTGCATCTGCTCCGCCGTGCCGACACTGACGCGCATCCACTGCGGCCACGCCTCGAATACCCGTCCAACCCGGACCCGGCGTTGTGCAAGTGCTTCGATCACGGGTTTGGCAGGTCGGCCAAGGGCCACCATGAAACAGTTGGCGTGTGCGTCGGTGCAGCGGTAACCGGCCTTTTGCAGGGCGTCGGTAGTGGTCAGAAGAATGTGGCGATTGATGCGTTTGCGTTCGCTGACCAGGTCGCCTTGTTGCAGGCTGGCGATACCGCCCATGGCGGCGGCAAGCGGCACGAAGTTGTAGCCGTTCAGGCGTTGCAGGTCGTGCAGCAACGCCGGTTTGCCGATCGCCAGCCCCAGGCGGGCACCGGCCATGCCATAGAGCTTGGAGAATGTCCTCAACACCAGGACATCGTCATGGCTGACCGCCAGATCCAGGCAGGAAGGGGCGTCGCAAAAGTGGATGTACGCCTCATCGATGATGGCCAGGCTGCCTGCCGGCTTGTGGCTGACCAGGTGCTCGATGTCGGCGCGTGGCGTCAGCGTGCCGGTGGGGTTGTTCGGATTGCACAGGTACAACACCCCGGGCTGGGGGTTGGCGGCAAGCATGCCGCGCACGTCATGGGCGTGGCGGGCATCGAGCGGCACTTCATGCACGGTCGCGCCGACGGCTCTGGCGCCATTGGCCACGGAGTCATAGGTCGGCGCGGCGGTGACCACGGCCCGCTTGTCGGCGTGGCGGGCCAGGGCATATTGCAACGGTGAGCGGGAGCCGCAGAAGACTGCCACATGGTCTTCGGGCACGTTGTGCTGCCGCGCGAACAGCTCGATCAGGCGATATTCATGCTCCGGAAAGTAATGCCCGCTCTGGCGTATCCCCAGGCTCATTGCCTGGAGCGCCGAGGGGCAGGGGCCGTAAGGGCTCTCGTTGTAGTCCAGGCGGATGATGTCATCGTCCACCGTCGGATCGCCCGCTGCGCCCGCCGCCCAGGCGGGCATGGCGGGTACGAGGCCGGTCAAGGTGGCTGCCGCTACGAAACGGCGTCTGCTCAAAGCGGACATGGTCACTCTCCCTGTAGGTTGTCAGTTGTGCTCGCCGTCCTTGAGGTCGCGGGCTACCCGAAAGCCCAGCCAGTCACCGCGCACTTCGGGTTCGCGCTCGTTGCGGTTGCCCGAGCGGGAGAAGATGGGCGGTTCCAGGTAGTCGTTGCCGCGGATCTGCCGGTGCGTGCAGGTGCCACCTGTGGTCCAGGCGCTGCCATCGGTGGGCGCACCGACATAATCGGTGTGCCAGCAGTCTTCGACCCACTCGTAGATATTGCCATGCATGTCATACATGCCGAACGCATTGGCCGGGAAGCTGCCGACCGGCGCCGTGTAGGTGAAGCCATCCCGTGGCCCGTAGGTGTTGGCATGCTTGCTGATCTGATACTCGCCTTCCTCATCGAAGGGGAACGGGAAAGGACCGGTGGAGCCAGCGCGACCTGCGTATTCGCGTTCGGCCTCGCTGACCATGCGGTAAGGCTTGCCGGTTTTCTTCGCCAGCCAGCCAATATAGCCGCGCGCTTCCTCCCAGGTCATGCAGACCGCTGGCTGGGTAGGCCCTTGCGGGTAACTGGGCTTGCCGTTCTTGCACAGACGGCCCGGGCGATCGTCGCCGTCGGGCAGCACGGTGTGGGTGTCCCTGGCATAGGCTTGCCATTGGCTGGCCGTCACGTGGAAGCGACTCATGGCGAAGGCCTTGGCGAATGTTACGGTATGCAGCGGACCTTCATCGTCCTGTTTGCCCAGTTCGTCATCGGGGGTGCCCATCACGTAGCTGCCGGCGGGCAGCACGACCATTTCCGGGCAATCCTTGCAGTCCTTGAAGACCTTGCCCGGTGCACTCGGGGCGCCAGCGAGGGCATCGAGCGACAGCGAGAGACAACCGAGTGCAATCAGTGAGGTCAGCCGTTTCATGGGGTTCCTTGCGGGTAGTGGGCAATGGGAGGTGGGGTGGGCTTGGCAGCTTCCTGGGCGGCTTCCCAAACACGCAGGAAGTTGGCCCCCCAGAGCTTGGCGATGTCTTCATCGGAATAGCCACGCTGCATCAGTTCGGCGGTGAGATTGCGGCTCTGGCTGACATTTTCCCAGCCGACCACACCGCCGCCGTCGTTGAAATCGGAACTGATGCCTACATGGTCGATACCGATCTTCTTCACCGCGTAATCGATCGAGTCGACATAGTCGGCCAGGGTGGCCTCTGGCTCGGCGCCGAGGATTTCGTAGAACGGTGTGAGGTATTCACCGAACTTCTTCTCTGACCAGATCGAGAACACCGGGTCGGTGGTGGTGCCCATCTGGGTCTGGTTTTGTACGTCGGGCAAGCCATGCCTGGCACGCAAAGCGTTCATCTTCTCGATGGTCGGGCGCGAGAACGGCTTGAGGTAGTGGGAGTAGGCCACGATATTGACCAGCCCATCGGTGGCCTTGATGTGTGCCAGGTCGGCATCGCTGAGGTTGCGGCGAATGTCCATCAGGCCTTGTACGCCGGTGTGCGAGGCCATGACCGGCGCTCGGCTAAGCTGGGTGACCTGGGTCAGCGCCTGGCTGGACATCTGCGACACGTCGATGACCACGCCGAGGTCGTTGAGCCGGGTGATGGCGCGCCGACCAATCGCGGAAAGCCCGCCCAGCGGGTCGACCGAATCGCCGAGGAAAGGCAGGGGCCGTGCCGAGTCTACCCAGCTGTTGTTACCGACGTAGCCTGGTCCGAATACCCGCATGCCGCGTGCGGCCCAGTGGTCCAGTTTGTCAATGTCGTCGCCCAAAGGCGCGGCATTGAGCATGCTGATGATGATGGCGAACTTGCCTTCACTGACCAGTCGGCGGAAGTCAGCGGGGGTGTAGGCGATGCCGGCCTGTGCAGGGAAATCCTTGGCGATGCTGGTGATGATCCGGTAGCGCACTTCCAGTTCGTTGGCCATTGCGGCCTCGAAGCCTGGGGTGGGGCGGTGTGGCCAGTTGGGCCCACTCCAGAATTCCGGCCATGACCAGATCGCGATCGAAGCGCCGCTCAGGCGGCCTTTGGCGGCTTTCACCAGATCGAACTGTGTCGGGCCATCGCGGTTTGCTTCCTCGCCATCGGTGCCATAGCTCAGCGGCACATCGAGGTGCGCATCCAGGGCCGGGATGCGCGCCTGCAGGGCGTTGGCTCGCTGTTCGATTTCCCGGCTGTAGGGGTGCTTGGCAAGGTAAACCCAGTACCACCAGGCGCCTGCGGCCATCAGGAGCAGGAGCAGAAGTGCCAATGCCCATGGCCATCTGCGCGAAAACAAAGCCGGTTTCTTCATTGCGTACTCGATCGCCTGCACGACGGCCCCATGCCGTTCGAACTTGCTGGGTGAAACGAGCCGGGGCAAAGAGAATTTAGCAACCCTCTAAATCGCTTCCTCAACCATTCGTTTTTGCAGCAGTAGTCACGTCATGAGTACAGTGGATGAAAGTGTCACGTCGAAAGATCCTGGCAGGCCTGGTGGCTGCCGGTGTAGCTCTGCCTGCCGGCTATTACGCACAGCAGGAGTGGCAGCGGGCCCAGGAAGCGGAGCTGAGCAGTGACGAACCTGCGGTGCCGGTCGACGACCTGCCCAATGCGCTGCTGGGGGAACGCCTGGTCGGGATCTGGGACTGGCGCCTGACAGGCAATCACCCGGCGCTGGCTGTGCTGGCCGGGCCGCAGCAGCTGTTGCTCGACGTCGGGCAGGGTGCCCGTGCCTTGCGTGGCTACCTGGGTACCGCGCCGTATGGCGACCGGGGTTTGCAGGTTTACGGGCCGCTGGCTGCCGACCGATTGCCAGCGGTGCGCCTGAAGATAATTGCCGGCTCTGGCGAAGCCTATGACTGCGACGCCGTGCTGGATGAGATATGGGGCGACTGGAGCGAGGGCGGAGGCAGCGCCACCCTGAGTGGGCAAGTGCGTCTGGCAGGGACGCAGGCGGGGCATTCCGGTGTGCAAGCGGGTTTTGTCGCGGTCCGTCGACCGTTTGTGCTGGCGCGTGAGCGGCTGCCATTTGTGGCGGCCCTGCACGAGGACCTGATTTCGCCGCAGCGCCGCTACTATCATCAGCTGTGGCATGCCAGCCGCGATCGTTGGCACCGCATCGATGATTCCCGACGGCAGATGGTGCGTGCGCTGGGCTGGCAGGTCGGCCCGTTGGGCAAGGAGCGCAACGCCCGCGGGCATGATCGCCATCGCAACGGCTCCGGCGAGGATTTTCTGTTCATGCATCGGCATATGCTGCACGGGGTACGTAAGGTCCAGGACCTGCGTTCCTGGGCCAGCCTGCCCGCGGCACGTCCTTCGATCGGGCATGGCGCCCAGGCGTTTTTCGATTACCTCGACAACCGCGACGGCTACAGCGTCCCGCCCAATTGGCAGGCGGCCGGCGATGATGCCTTCAGCCAGTGGCTGTACTACGTGAAGAGCACTCAGGGCCTGCACGCCAACTTCCAGTTGTGGGAAGCCCAGCTGCATGACCCGGAATATCTCAGCACCTTGTGCCTGGGAGAGTTGGGGTCGCGTATCGAGTTGGGGGTCCACGATTGGTTGCACATGCGCTGGGCATCCCTGGGGCGCGATCCGAACTCGGATTACCCGATGCCCTACGGGCGTCGCAACTATGATTTTTCCGAACGTTGGTTTCGCGCCGAGAACGACTTCCTTGGCGATCCGTTTTCATCCCACGTGAACCCGGTGTTCTGGGCGTTTCATGGCTGGATCGACGACCGTCTGAACGACTGGTACCTGGCCCACCAGCAGGCGCACCCGGGGGAAGTGAAGCCGCGAATGATCGAGGGTGTTCCGTGGTTTGCGCCGGGGCGCTGGGTGCGTGTGGCCGAGCCTTGGCTAGGGCCCACCCGTGACGGTTGCGGTGCCTGGGGGCTGGGCAATGGAGGCGGCACCGGGAAACTGGACATCGAGACCATGAAGCTGGCCTTGCAGGTCATTTTCAGCCCGGAAGAAGACGCCGATCGCCTGTCTGGCAGGGTGCCACAGCGGCCCTGGTATGCTCGCCATCTTGCACCTGGCCCGCGGCGTGACGGGTTGTAGCGCGGGTGCCCGGCATCGGATCTTCAGTGCCTGTGAGCGCGGGCTCACAGGCACTGAAGATAGCGTGACGAACTACCTCACCGTCATCAGCGCATCCGTGCCTGTCCACCCCCCGCCCAATGCCTTGTAAAGCGCAACACTGGCCTGCAGCCGCGCCTCACGCAGGCGTACCCGCTCGGCCTGTGCTGCAAACAGGCTGCGTTGCGCCTCCAGCACGCTGAGCAGGTCTTCGGCCCCGGCCCGATAGCGGTTTTCGGCCAGGTCGAACGCGCGCTGTGCCTGGCTAAGCGCCTCATTCTGCCAGCGAGTCTGGCGGTCCAGGCCGTCCACGCTGTTCAGTGCCTTCTCGACTTCGCCGAAGCTGGTTATCAGTACGCTGCGATACGCATCGAGCAACTCGTCCTGGCGAGCGATGGCGCGATCACGCGCAGCGCGCAAGGCGCCATTGTTGAAAATGGGGGCCGTCAGACCGGCACCGAGGTTGAACGCCGGGTTGTGCAGCAGGTCGATGGCCTTTCTGTCGCCGGTGGCCAGGCTGGCCGTCAGGCTTACCGTGGGGAACAGGGCTGCCCGTGCAACGCTGACATCCGCCTGAGCCGCTGCCAGGCGCGCCTCTGCGCTGGCAATGTCCGGGCGACGGGTCAACAGCTGGCTGGGAATGCCGGCGGCAATGCTCGGGCCGCGCAGTTGATCGAAAGGCTGATCGGCAAGCTCAAGTGCCTGCACCGGCACACCGAGCAGGGTTGCCAGGGTGATCTGCGCATCGCGGGCTTCTTGCTGGTAGAGCGGCAACTGTCGTTGCTGATTGGCCACCAGGCTCTCTTGTTGGGCCAGCTCCAGGGCAGTTGACGAGCCAGCCTGAAACCGCGTGCGCACCACATTGAGGATCTTGTCGGCGTTTTCCAGGTTGAGCGTGGCGATGTGGGCCTGCTCGCGAGCGGCGAGGGCTCGCAGATAGGTGTCGGCAACACTGCTCGTCAGGCTCAGCTCGAGGGTGTCACGGTCAAATGCAGTGGCTTGCAGGCCAAGCCGGGCACTGTCCCGCGCAGCGGCATTTGCGCCCCAGAAGTCCAGCTCGTAGCTGGCCGTCAGGGCCGTGTCGAAGTAGCGGTAAGTCCGTTTGCTGCTCGAGGTGTCCTGTTCGCTGTACCCTTGGCCTCGCAGCAGGCGCTGCTGATAGGCGTCGGCGCTGGCGTCCAGGCTCGGCAGCAGAGGGCCACCGGCAATGCGAAGGTCGGCCCGAGCCTGCCTGACCCTGGCCATGGCGGCGCGCAGGTCATGGCTGCCGTGGCGCGCCTGCTCGATGAGCTGGCTCAATTGAGCGCTGTTGAAGGTTGTCCACCACTGCGCCGAGGCAGCCGTGACCCCAGTCGGACCTTGCCAGCTGGCGGGCGCAACAATACCGCTGTCCAAGGGGGCGGGTGGGTGGCTGCAAGCGCCAAGCAGGGTCAGCAGCGGCAGCAGAAAAAGCGGGGTTCTGGTCATGGTCATTCACTGGTCAGAGCGGCGACAGGGTCGAGGGCGGCAGCCTTGCGCGCGGGCATGAAGCCGAAGATGACGCCGGTGGCTACCGAGCAGGCGAAAGCACCCACCATCGCCAGGGCGGAAAACGCCACGGCCACCTGGGCCAGGCTGAGTACCACACCGATCAGCAGCGCCAGGCACACGCCGATAAGGCCACCGGTGAGCGAAAGCACAACGGCCTCGGTCAGAAACTGGCGCAGGATGTCGCGCTGCCGGGCACCGGTGGCGATCCGTATACCGATCTCGCGGGTGCGTTCGCGCACGGTCATGAGCATCACGTTCATCACGCCGATTCCGCCCACCAGCAGCGAAATGGCGGCAATGGCCCCCAGCATCAGGGACAACCCGTTGCGCGTCGCAGCTTCGGCCTGGATCATCGCCGCGCTGTTGTCGATCTCAAAATCTTCGATGCCATTGTGCAGTCTCAGCATCAACTGGCGTATCGCCCGTTCGGCTTCATGCACCTGGGTGCTGTCGGCGGCGCCGATGATCACGTATTCCGGGTGCTGTGTGCCGGACAGCCGTATGGCAGTCGCTGAGTACGGCACTGCGATGCGCAGGTCGTTTCGCTGATTGGCGCCGCTGGAGCCTTTGCTGGCCAGCACGCCGATCACCTGGAAAGGCACGTTCTCGATGAGGATGTATTGGCCGATCGGGTCTTGGCCGTCCACGAACAGCTTTCTGCGCACTTCAGAGCCGATCACGGCCACGGCGGCAGCCGTAGCCAGGTCGTTGTCGGTAAAGAAACTGCCCTCGCTGACGGGCCAGCTCATCAGGGTCGGGAACACCGGCGTATAGCCGCCTATGGTCGATTCGAGATCGCGGTTGCCGAAGCGCACCTGCGCTTCCAGCGTCATGGCCGGCATGATGGATTTCACCTGGGGCAGCTCGGCCAGCGCCTGTACGTCGCTGAGGCGAACGTCGCCGGGTGGGGCGCGCGGAGCGGGAGAGGCGCCGTTCATGAACATGATGTTCGAGCCGAACGCGCCCATCTGGGCCATGACCTGGCGCTTGCTGCCTTCGCCCACCGCCAGCATCACGACCACCGACGCGACGCCGATGATGATCCCCAGCAGGGTCAGCGCGGTGCGTGTACGGTTGCTCCACATGACCCGCCAGGCGGCCTGCAGCGCGTCGCGGGTTTCGCCCAGCCAAGGGCTGCGCTGGGTGTCGGCCCGGGCCAGGCGATGGGCCAGATCATCTGCCTGCAGTGCGCCTTGGCGATCCTGTGGCGGCGCCTGACCGGCGCCACTGTCGCTGATCACTTCGCCGTCGCGGATCTCTATGATGCGCTGCGCACGAGCGGCCACATCGCGGTCATGGGTGATCAGAATCACCACGTGGCCCTGCTCGGCCAGCTCATCCAGCAGGCGCATGACCTCGGTGCCACTGTGGCTGTCCAGCGCACCGGTGGGCTCGTCCGCGAGGATGATGTGGCCGCCGTTCATCAATGCCCGGGCGATGGATACCCGTTGTTGCTGGCCACCTGAAAGCTGGCGCGGGCGATTGCCGGTGCGCTCACCCAGGCCCAGGCGTTGCAGCAGGGCCCGGGCCCTTTCGGCGCGCGTGGCAGCGGTGGTTCCGGCGTAGATTGCCGGCATCTCCACGTTCTCCTGCGCCGAGGCGGAGGGGATCAGGTGGTAGCCCTGAAACACGAACCCGAACGCCTCGCGGCGCAACCAGGCCAGCTCGTCATTGTTCAGCCCGGCAACATCCTGGCCGGCGAAGCGATAGCTTCCGGCGCTCGGGCGATCGAGGCAACCCAGGATGTTCATCAGGGTCGACTTGCCGGAACCCGAGGTGCCGACGATGGCGATGAATTCTCCGGCATGGATCTTCAGGTCAATGCCGCGCAACACATCGACCTGAGGGCTGTCACCGCCACCGTAGGATTTACGGATGCCGACCAGTTCTATCAGCGGAGTGTTCATGTCAACCCTCGCTGCCGACAGGGCCGATCAGCAACTTGTCACCTTCATCAAGGCCCTCGAGTACCTGCACGCGCAGGCGGTCGCTGAGCCCGGTGCGTACCTGGCGCGTCTGGACTTCGCCCTTGCCGGTCAGCACGTGGGCAGTCTGCAGCCCCTCGCGCTGGCCGCGTCCCTGCAGTGCGGCGATGGGCACGGTCAATACGTCCTTGGCGGCTCCGGCGACGAAGAACACCTGTGCGGTCATGTCGGCCATCAGCGCATTGTCATCGTTGTCGACGTCCAGCAGCACGGTGTAGAGCACCACGCGCCCGGTCCCGTTGGCACTTGTACCGCTGGCGGCAACCGGGCTGCCGCCGCCTTGACTGAGCTGGTCCAGCGGCTTGGGCGGGATTGGCAAAATTTGCCTGACGGTGCCGGTCCAGCGCCTGCCGCCACTGCCCAAGGTGGTGAAGTAGGCCTGCATGCCGGTCTTGACCTGGCCGATATCGGCTTCCGAGACTTCGGCCCAAACCGTCATCGGCGACAGCTTGGCGATCCGCAGGATCAGCGGGGTGCGCTGCTGTGCGTTCAAGGTCTGCCCCTCGCGTGCATCGACCGCCACCACCGTGCCGCCAATTGGAGCATAGATGCGCGTATAGCCAAGCTCGGCTTCTGCGCTGCGTAACGTGGCCTGTGCCTGGAGAATCTGTGCCTGGTACATGTCAATCCGCGCCTGGGTTGTCAGCACTTTCGCCTGGGCGGTTTGCACATCTTCCTCGCGCGTGGCGCCGTCGTTGGCCATCCGCTGCTGACGCCGCAACTGCTGCTCGGCCAGGACATGCTCGGCGCGTTGCTCCTTGACCTGCGCTTTCAGGGTTTCGATGGCATAGCGCTCGGCATCCAGCCGGGCCTGTTGCGTTGCGGGGTCGATTTCCACCAGCAACTGCCCTTGCTTGACGGTGTCCCCTACCTCGACATGCAAGGTACGGATCTGGCCGGAGGCCTGCGCGCCGACATCGACGTACTGGCGGGGTTGCAAGGTGCCCAGAGCGGTGACGCTGGCTTCGATGTTGCCACGGCTGACGCTGACGAAAGGCCGCTTATCGGCTTCGCCGGGCAACAATTGCCAGGCTGCGAGTGCGGCCAGCGGGATCAGGCAAAGCACGAGTGTGACGGCGCGACGAGTAAGGCGTTGAGGGATCATGCAGTATTCCGACCATGAGAGGGCCGCTGTCACCAAGGAGCAGCTAGGGAGGCTGCCGATTAAACGAAAGCGCCAAGGACGGATTTAGCGGGAAGCGCCCGTTGCGGGCGGGGGAAATGTAACAGCGTCTTTAAACTTGATGAGAATTATTATAGTTTAAGCGCCGGCAATGCCATTACTTGGCCTGCACTGCAGTCATATCATCATCGGAAAACAGGGAAAGCGCTTCGATGCCGTCTTCGGGTGTACTGCTCGAGCAATACTATCGTGAACTGGTCGGGTACCTTCGTTCGCGTCTCGGCAGCCGCCATGCTGCCGAGGATATCGCTCAGGAGGCCTATCTGCGGATACTCGAGCGGTGTGACGACACGCAGATCTCCCATCCGCGCGCTTTCCTTTATCGCACGGCCCTGAACCTGGTCACCGATGGCCATCGGCGCAGCAAGGTCCGCCGCGCCGAGCCTTTGGAAGTACTGGAGACCGACGAGCGGTTCTTTGTCGCGCCCGTGCACGGTGTCTGTCGGCAGGAAGAGCGCTTGGCGTTGCTGCAACGTGCGGTGGCCGAATTGAGCGAAACCTGCCGGCAGTGCTTTTTGCTCCGCAAGCTCGAAGGCCTGTCGCATGGCGAGATCGCCACGCGGCTGGGTTTGTCCAAGGCCACGGTGGAAAAACACATCGTCAACGCCATGAAACATTGCCGCCTGCGCATGCGCGAGTGGGCCGAGGCCTGAGCGCACGCGCGGCTGCGCGGCGCGGGTTGCGTTCGCATCAGTTGCCTGACGGTGCACCGAATGTCAGGGCGCCCTTCATCATTGTCGAATGGAAAGGGTAGGAGCAGAAGAACGCGTACGCCTGGCCGGCCTGCAGCACGCGGGTGTCGAAGGTGACCGAATCCTTTTCGCCGCCACCGATTAACCGGGTATGGGCGAGCACGCGCTGGTCGCCCGGCTGGATATAGTCATCGGCTTCACCGGCTGCAGCGCCATCGGTGGTCACGCCTTTTATGTCTTCCTTTTTGGCTAGCACCCAGTTGTGGCCCATGATGTTCCTGGGCATCGTGCCGGTGTGCTGCAGGTTCACCGTGAAGCGTTGGCAGGACTGCGGCACGGTGATCGTCTTCAGGTCGTAGGTCATCTGGTCGGTACTGCGAATGTCCACGGAGCAGGGCTCGGCGGACCATGCGACGCTGGAAAGGCTCAGGGCGAAAAAGGCGAGGGCAGGGCGAAACATCTGGGTACTCCGAAAATGTAAGAGGCAATGCCTTGGGGCATGCGCCTTTTTTATACGAAGCCCGGACGTCAGGGTTTAGGGCGGGCGCTAGCCGCTCGCTTTGCCGGGGGGAGCACGGGTGGTAATCCTGCTTGCCGGGTTAAAGGCAAATGCAAATTCCGTCAGTCAATCACTTGATTTATGCGGGTTTACCGACTTCTATCAAAGAAGACCGCTGCCAGGCGTGACCTTGGCAGTAGCCGTTACTGGCGCAGTACGGTCATGGAGCGTACCCATTACCCAACTGCCCAGGTCCCACCATGGCAAACAAGACCCTGCGCATCCTCATCGCCGACGCCCACCCATGCCAGCGGCTGCAGCTGGAACGGTTGCTCAATGGCCTGGGCTATTACCGGATAGCCCCCGTGGAGAGCTTCGAGGAGCTGCAGCGCCTGGTGCATTGCGCCTTGCAGCCCTTTCATCTGTTGCTGGGCAATATCGAGCTGGCAAACCATGCAGGGGTTGACCTTGAGCGCTTCTGCCGGGTCAGCACGCAAATCCAGCACGCCCTGCTTTACCACTCCAGTCAATTGAGGGTGCCTTCAGTACCGGCGACCGAACGCCAGGCGGTCAGCCTGAGCCTGCCGCACGTGCCAGATAACGAGGCGCTGGAGTCGTTCATGGCGATCATCGACGCGCCACTGCTGGTCGGCAAATTGCCGCTGCCGAGTGGCATGCCGGCTGCTACGGTGCGGCCACGGCCGCGGGCCAACTTCGCGCACACGGTGTTCAACCGCTAGCGGCGCAGCGGGCAGGGCAACGGGGCCGCTATTTGTTATCCTCTTGCCCTTTGCCGATTTGCGGACCCTGCCATGACTGCCATCGATACCGCTCGCCCGCCCCGGTTCAGCCGCGGCGATCACCGGACCTTGGGCCTGGCTGCGTTGGGCGGCGCGCTGGAAATCTACGACTTCATCATTTTCGTGTTCTTTGCGCTTACCCTCAGCCAGTTGTTCTTCCCGCCCGAAATGCCGGAGTGGCTGCGCCTGCTGCAAAGCTTCGGCATCTTCGTCACCGGGTACCTGGCGCGGCCGCTGGGCGGCATCCTGATGGCGCACTTCGCGGACCACCTGGGGCGCAAGCGGGTCTTCAGCCTGAGTATTCTGATGATGGCCTTGCCATGCCTGTTGATCGGGGTAATGCCGACCTATGCCGACATCGGTTATGCCGCGCCGCTGATCCTGCTGGCCTTGCGCATCCTGCAGGGCGCGGCGGTGGGGGGCGAAGTGCCGAGTGCCTGGACCTTCGTCGCCGAACATGCGCCCATCGGGCGGCGCGGTTACGCCTTGGGCTTCCTGCAGGCCGGGCTGACCTTCGGCTACCTGCTGGGGGCGCTGACCGCGACCTTGCTGGCGCAAGTATTCACACCGCAGGAGATCCTCGACTACGCCTGGCGCTACCCGTTCCTGCTCGGTGGGGTGTTTGGTGTGATTGGCGTGTGGCTGCGCCGCTGGCTCAGCGAAACGCCGGTGTTCCTGGCCCTGCGCGCGCGCCAGGAGCAACCGGTGAAGTTCCCGCTGCGAAGGGTACTGGGCGAACACCGCCGGGCGCTGATCCCGGCGGCGTTACTGACCTGTGTGCTGACTTCTGCCGTGGTGGTGCTGGTGGTAATCACCCCAACGGTGATGCAGCAGCGCTTCGGCATGAGCGCCGGGCACACCTTTGCCCTCAGCAGCGTGGGGATTGTCTTCCTCAATATCGGCTGCGTGCTGGCCGGCTTGCTGGTTGACCGCGTGGGCGCCTGGCGCGCGCTGATGCTCTACAGCGTGCTGCTGCCGCTGGGCATTGGCACGTTGTACGCCAGCCTGAATGGGCAGTGGGGCATGACCTGGCTGGCCTACGCGTTGGCGGGTTTGAGTTGCGGTGTGGTGGGGGTGGTGCCGTCGGTGATGGTCGGGCTGTTCCCGGCCGAGATCCGGGTGTCGGGCATTTCCTTCACCTACAACGTGGCCTACGCACTGTGGGCCAGTACCACGCCGCTGGCGCTGATCGCGCTGATGCCGTGGAGCCCGTGGGTGTGTGTCGGGTTTTGTCTGATCATGGGTATGGTTGGGTTGCTGACGGCCCTGTATTTCGGGCGCCGTGAGCCATTGGCGTTTGCGGCAGAGCCGATGGCGATCATGTGTGGTGACAAATGATCGGGTAACGCGCATGGGGCCTTGAGTCATCCTTCCGGGCGGGGGTTATTGGAATAACCTATTGGCCAAATTTAACCTGGAAGGTTAATTTCTCATGGAAAAGAGAACGCCTCACTGTCCGTTGGAAAGGGTAAAAGTCTTGGCTGCTGCCAGGCGCATCAGCCCTACAGGCGCTGCACTGAGAGGCGCCAGAGCCCTGGGAATGGATTATCCGGGCATGCTTGAAGTGATCTCCTGTTTGGAGCGTACTGATTTCTACAAGAGCATGACCAGCCATATGGATCACCGCGTTTGGCAGGACGTCTATCGTCCGCTTACAGCATTTGGGTACGTTTATCTGAAAGTGTCCGTGGTAGACGACGTGCTCATCGTGTCTTTCAAGGAGTTGTAACCATGAGATGTCCAGTATGCGGCGGTGCGGAGCTTGCACCTGATGTTCAGGGGATGCCCTATAGCTATAAAGGAGAGGCGACCGTCATCCCTGACGTAAGTGGCGATTACTGTTGCGCCTGTGGTGAATGTGTACTTAGCCACGATGAAGCCATGCGTGTCAGTAACCTGATGACGGCATTCGAGCGTCAAGTCAACGCAGCTGTTGTGGATCCTTCCTTCATTGCTTCAATCCGCCGTAAGTTCGACCTCGACCAGCGTGAAGCGGGGGAAATTTTCGGGGGTGGCGTCAACGCGTTCTCCCGTTATGAAAACGGCAAGACCACACCACCCGTGGCGTTGGTGAAACTGCTCAAGCTGCTGGATCGCCATCCAGAACTCTTCGAGGAAGTGCGTACTGCCTGATTTTGGCACGTAACAAAAAGCCCCCGGCTCATGAGAACCGGGGGCTTTTTGTTACGGCAAGGGCAGGGCCTTACATGTTCGGGTAGTTCGGCCCGCCAGCGCCTTCAGGGGTAACCCAGGTGATGTTCTGGGCCGGGTCCTTGATGTCGCAGGTCTTGCAGTGCACGCAGTTCTGCGCGTTGATCTGGAAGCGCTTGTTGCCGTCTTCCTGGGTGACCACTTCGTACACGCCCGCCGGGCAGTAGCGCTGGGCCGGCTCGTCGTACAGCGGCAGGTTGCTGGCGATCGGGATGCTCGGGTCGGTCAGCTTCAGGTGGCAGGGCTGTTCCTCTTCGTGGTTGGTGCTGGAGAGGAATACCGAGCTGAGCTTGTCGAAGCTGAGCTTGCCGTCCGGTTTCGGGTAGTCGATCTTTTTCGAGTCGGCGGCCAGCTTGAGGCAGGCGTAGTCCGGCTTGGTATCGTGCAGGGTGAACGGCAGCTTGCCGCCGAACCAGTTCTGGTCCACATAGTTGAACGCGGCGCCCAGCAGCGGGCCGAACTTGTGCATGGCAGGGCCGAAGTTGCGGCTGGCGAACAGTTCTTCGTGCAGCCAGCTGGCCTTGAAGGCGCTGACGTAGCTGTTCAGCTGGTCACCGCCTTCGCTGCCGGCGATCAGGGCGTCCGCCACCGCTTCGGCGGCGAGCATGCCGGACTTCATGGCGGTGTGGCTGCCCTTGATCTTGGCCACGTTCATGGTGCCCAGGTCGCAACCGATCAGTGCGCCACCCTTGAAGACCATTTTCGGCAGCGAGTTGATACCGCCCTTGGCCAGGGCACGGGCACCGTAGCTGATGCGCTTGCCGCCTTCGAGGTACTGGCTGATCACCGGGTGGTGCTTGAGGCGCTGGAATTCGTCGAATGGCGACAGGTACGGGTTGGCGTAGGACAGGTCGACGATCAGGCCAACCACCACCTGGTTGTTTTCCAGGTGATAGAGGAACGATCCACCGGTGTTGTCCTTGGCGACCACATCCAGCGGCCAGCCGGCGGTGTGCACCACCAGGCCCTGCTCGTGTTTGGCCGGGTCGATCTCCCAGATTTCCTTCAGGCCGATGCCGTAGTGCTGGACGTCGGACTCGCTGTCGAGGTTGAAGCGCTTGATCAGCTGCTTGCCGATATGGCCGCGGCAGCCTTCGGCAAACAGGGTGTACTTGGCGCGCAGTTCCATGCCCGGGGTGTACAGGCCGTCCTTCGGGTTGCCTTCGCGGTCGACACCCAGGTCGCCGGTGACGATGCCGCGGACTACGCCGTTGTCGTCGAACAGCGCTTCCTGGGCGGCGAAGCCCGGGTAGATTTCCACGCCCAGGTTCTCGGCCTGCTGGGCCAGCCAGCGGCACAGGTTGCCCAGCGAGATGATGTAGTTGCCATGGTTGTGCATGGTTTTGGGCACGAACAGGTCAGGCACCTTGGTGGCGCTGCCGGCATCCTTGAGCACATAGATGTCGTCGCGCTTCACTTCGGTATTGAGCGGTGCGCCGAGTGCTTTCCAGTCCGGGAACAGTTCGTTCAGGGCGCGGGGTTCGAACACCGCGCCAGAGAGGATGTGGGCGCCGACTTCAGAGCCTTTTTCCACCACGCAGACGCTGATTTCGCTACCGGCTTCGGCGGCCTTCTGCTTCAGGCGGCAGGCGGCGGACAGGCCTGCCGGGCCGGCGCCGACGATGACCACGTCGAATTCCATGTATTCGCGTTCCACTGGTTCTCTCCTACTCATCAAGGCTCGTGCTGTTGCTTTGTCTTATTGGGTGCTTGCGCGCAGTGGCTCATCACGGGAGCGGAACTGTAGCTGCGCAAATGACGGACTACACCGTTTTGTCTTGGCCGCGCATTATATCTACACCACTTGGCAGGTCCAATACAAACGTTTGTTTGAATTTGCCGCAGGCCAGTAAAATCACAGGAACGCGGCTGGAGGGTGACCGATTTGCCGTATTGACCGGATGGGGTGTTACGGTCAAGATACGAGCGGTTTTACGTTCGCCGTAGGCTTGCAGCCGGGCGCAGGTACACCTCTAAAGACCAGGTGTGGAGCAGGGTTTTGCGGCCTTTGGCCGGTTTGTAGTGGAGTTTACACGCCACGACAGAAAATGACCCGTGAGTATTTGTCTCAGGAGTCCGGACAAGACTGTTCGGTCACTGTGAAGTTTGCTCGCTCCGGTACGTTTTTAGAGGTGCCCTTGTACCCACGCGCATCGCCGGGCTCAGCCCCAGGCGACTATCTATTCACCGGAGAGTAACGAGGAATCCATGAAGGTTCTTGTAGCTGTCAAACGAGTGGTCGACTACAACGTCAAGGTTCGCGTCAAGGCGGACAACTCCGGCGTCGACCTTGCTAACGTCAAGATGTCCATGAACCCCTTCTGCGAAATCGCCGTGGAAGAGGCCGTACGCCTGAAGGAAAAAGGCGTTGCGACCGAGATCGTCGTCGTTTCCGTCGGCCCGACCACCGCCCAGGAGCAGCTGCGTACTGCGCTGGCCCTGGGTGCCGACCGTGCCATCCTGGTCGAAGCCGCCGATGAGCTGAATTCGCTGGCCGTGGCCAAGGCGCTGAAAGCCGTTGTCGACAAAGAGCAGCCGCAGCTGGTCATCCTTGGCAAGCAGGCCATCGACAGCGACAACAACCAGACTGGCCAGATGCTGGCTGCGCTGACCGGCTACGCCCAGGGCACCTTCGCCTCCAAGGTCGAAGTCGCTGGCGACAAGCTGAACGTCACCCGTGAAATCGATGGCGGCCTGCAGACCGTATCGCTGAACCTGCCAGCCATCGTCACCACCGACCTGCGCCTGAACGAGCCACGCTATGCGTCGCTGCCGAACATCATGAAGGCCAAGAAGAAACCGCTGGAGACCGTCAACCCTGGCGATCTGGGCGTTTCGCTCGCCTCCACCAACAAGACCCTGAAAGTCGAAGCGCCGGCTGCCCGCAGCGCGGGTATCA
>NZ_JBWKXT010000055.1:39016-42169 GCF_059423245.1 Pseudomonas sp. GW460-LB5 | reverse complement strand
CGATCTGGGCGTTTCGCTCGCCTCCACCAACAAGACCCTGAAAGTCGAAGCGCCGGCTGCCCGCAGCGCGGGTATCAAGGTCAAGTCGGTGGCCGAACTGGTCGAGAAGCTGAAGAACGAAGCGAAGGTAATCTAAATGACTATCCTGGTTGTCGCTGAATACGAGAACGTTGCAGTCGCACCGTCTACCCTGAACACTGTTGCCGCAGCTGCCAAGATCGGTGGTGATGTGCACGTGCTGGTCGCTGGCCAGAACGTCGGTGGCATTGCCGAGTCTGCTGCCAAGATCGCGGGTGTGGCGAAAGTGCTGGTTGCCGACAACGCAGCTTACGCACACGTCCTGCCGGAGAACGTGGCGCCGCTGATTGTCGAGTTGGCCAACGGTTACAGCCACGTGCTGGCCCCGGCCACCACCAACGGCAAGAACATCCTGCCACGCGTTGCCGCACTGCTGGATGTGGACCAGATCTCCGAGATCATCTCGGTCGAGTCCGCCGACACCTTCAAGCGCCCGATCTATGCCGGTAACGCCATTGCCACCGTGCAATCGAGCGCTTCGGTCAAGGTCATCACCGTGCGTACCACCGGCTTCGACCCAGTCGCCGCCGAAGGTGGCTCGGCCGCTGTTGAAGCGGTGGGTGCCGCGCACAACGCCGGTATCTCGGCCTTTGTCGGTGAAGAGCTGGCCAAGTCCGACCGCCCGGAACTGACCGCTGCCAAGATCGTCGTTTCCGGCGGCCGCGGCATGGGCAACGGTGACAACTTCAAACACTTGTACAGCCTGGCCGACAAGCTGGGCGCTGCCGTTGGTGCTTCGCGCGCTGCGGTCGACGCAGGCTTCGTGCCGAACGACATGCAGGTCGGCCAGACCGGCAAGATCGTTGCGCCACAGCTGTACATCGCCGTCGGTATCTCCGGCGCGATCCAGCACCTGGCCGGCATGAAAGACTCCAAAGTGATCGTTGCGATCAACAAGGACGAAGAAGCGCCGATCTTCCAGGTGGCCGATTACGGCTTGGTCGCTGACTTGTTCGAAGCGGTTCCGGAGCTGGAAAAGCTGGTCTGATCCGCCTGCTTCACTTATAAAGAACCCGGCCCTCGCATTGAGGGTCGGGTTTTTTTATGGGTTGAGGAGTGAGGGATGACGTTGTGCGGAACGGGCAGGGCGCTGGTATGCATGGCGGCGTTGGCGTCGCCGCTGGCCATGGCAGCAGGCAAGTGTGAGCGCCTGGTGGCAACCGGCAGCCCCGATGCGCCGCCCTACTCTTGGCAGGACCCGAAAGACCCGAAACATTTGATCGGTGCCAACGTGGACCTGTTGCGCCAGGTGGCTGGCGAGCTGGGCGTGAAGGTGGAGGTGCTGAATGCCGGCCGTCGCGACCAGGCCCTGGAAGAGGTGCGCAGCGGGCGTATGGACCTGCTGCTCGATACACCCATGCAGGTCGAACAGCTCACCGCGCTGGACTACATCCACCCACCCCTTCAGCTCAACGAATACCTGGTGTGGACACGCCATGACGCCGAGTTGACGTTCGATGGCCCGGCGGACCTGGCCAAATACCAGGGCAGCTTGTCCGAACGCGCGCGCCTGACCCCGGCCTTTACCGCGTTTGCCAAGGCCCAGCTGAAGCTGGTGCCGGCGCAGAACCTGACCCAGGCATTCCAGAAGCTGGTGCTTGGCCAAGTGGATTATGTGCTCGCCGGCCGCTATTCGGGCATGGCCATGGCCCAGAGCCTGGGCATGAACAATGACCTGATCGCCCGCGGCCTGCCGGTGGACCGGCCAGGTCTGTATTTGGCCCTTTCCCACAACTCGGCATGCAATGACAGCTGGTTGCGTGGGCAATTGGCAAAAAAACTGACAGAATTGCCGATCTCCGGTGCGTCCGAGGCCGTCCTGCAACGAAATGTCGAGCGCTGGAAAGCGCAATTGCAGGTGCCGGCGGACGCCCCCAAACACTAGGAAGATTGCGTGAGAACCCAACCACTAATCCTTGCCTTGGCCGTGCTCGGCCTGGCTGGCTGCGCCAATGATCCGGCCCCTGACGAGCAGATGCGCATTTCCGAACAGGCACTGGAGCAGGCCAGGGCCGTAGGTGCCACCGAGCAGGTCGAGACGCTGAAGATGGCTGAAGACAAGCTGGCCCGGGCCAAGACCAACATGCTGACCGAAGATTACCGCGATGCGCGCATGCGCGCCGAGCAGGCCGAACTGGATGCTCGCCTGGCCGAGGCCCAGGTGCTGAACCAGAAGAGCGAAGAGCAGTTGCAGCTGCTGCAGTCGCGGGTCAAGCGCTTGCGCAAGCAGCTGGAGGTGCAGCCATGATCCGCCGTACGCCATTTGCCGCGTTGGCGTTGCTGGCGCTGGCAGCAGCCTTGCAAGGTTGCGCCAGCCAACGCAGCTCTGCAGCGCTGGAGGAAGCCAGTGCCACTTTCGCCAAGGTCAAGGATGATTCCGATGTGCTGCGCAGTGCGCCGCGTGACGTGATCCGCGCGGGCGAGTCGCTGGCCCGTGCCGAGCGCCTGTCCAGCTACATCGGCACCGGTTCCGATGTGCGTCATTACGCTTACCTGAGCCAGCGTTACAGCGAGATTGCCAGTGAGCATGCCAAGCTGGCGCTGAACCAGGAGCGCCAGGCCAAGCTTGACCTCGAGCGTCAGCGCCTGCAGCTGGCTTTGCGCGAGGCCAAGCTGGCCAGCGTGCAGCAGCAGGGCAAGTGGGTCGAGTCGCAGATCGCGGCGCTGGCTTCGGAGCAAGCCGACCGTGGCCTGGTGATGACCCTGGGTGACGTGCTGTTCGATACTGGGCGTGCCGACCTGAAAAACTCGGCCAGCCGTACCGTACTCAAACTGGTGCAGTTCCTTCAGCTGAACCCGCGACGGGTGGTGCGTATCGAGGGTTATACCGACAGCACTGGCGCCGCCGAGGACAACCTGAACCTGTCCCGTGACCGGGCGCAGGCCGTGGCCGACATGCTGGTGGACCTTGGCATCGACGAAAAGCGCCTGCAGGTCGAGGGCTATGGCGACCAGTACCCGATCGAGGCCAATGCCTCTGAGCGGGGCAGGGCGCAGAACCGCCGGGTGGAGATCGTCTTCTCCGACGACAAAGGCAAGCTCGCGCCCGCGCGCTGAGTTACAGCTCCCACAGGG
>NZ_JBWKXT010000055.1:0-38923 GCF_059423245.1 Pseudomonas sp. GW460-LB5 | reverse complement strand
GCGCAGAACCGCCGGGTGGAGATCGTCTTCTCCGACGACAAAGGCAAGCTCGCGCCCGCGCGCTGAGTTACAGCTCCCACAGGGAATGCGTGTCAGGCGTCATTGTGGGAGCGGGCTTGTCCCGCGAAGGGGGCCGCGCGGTGCATGGCACCGGCTTTTCCGGTGTTCGCGGGGCAAGCCCGCTCCCACAAGGTCCCTGCCAGATCAAAAGCCATGTTTTTGTTGAAAGGGGCTGGATTGCCGGGGGGCCGCCAGGCAGCCCCGCTTTTTGTCGGCTTAGTCGTTTCGATAGCTGTCACGCTGTTGTATTGTCGACTATGTTGCATTCTGTCCCAGTACACTTTGCAACTGTTACGGTATCCTCTACCGTCACTGAGCCGCACAAGAACAACGAGCCTGCCGCCATGACCAACCTGCTGCTGTACCAGCGTATCGCCCAGCAACTGGCCGATGACATCCGTCGCGGTGTCTACCAGCCAGGCGAGCGTGTACCCTCCGTGCGCAAGATGAGTGCCCAGCTCAATGTCAGCCATGCCACGGTGCTGCAGGCCTATGCCAACCTCGAAGACCAAGGGCTGATCCGCGCGCGGCCGCAGTCGGGCTACTACGTGCACCAGACGCCGGCCCTGACTGCGCAAACGCCGGACATTGCCCGGGTGGAGCGCCCCGGTCTGGTCACCCGCGCCAGCATCATCCAGCAAGTGCTGACCGAGGCGCGCCGTGATGGCGTGTTCCCGTTTGGTGCTGCGGTGCCGCATGTCGACTACCTGCCGGTCCGTGCCCTGCATCAGCAAATTGCCAAGGTCACCCGCTTTCACAGCCCGCGCGCGTTCAGCTACATGTTCAGCCCCGGCTTTGAGCCGTTGCGCCGGCAGATCGCCATTCGCATGCGCGATGCTGGCGTGCTGGTCGACCCCCGTGAAGTGATCGTGACCCATGGCTGCGTCGATGCCCTGCAAATGTCATTGCGCGTGCTGACCCGCCCGGGCGATCTGATTGCGGCCGAGTCGCCGACGTATTACGGCTTGCTGCAACTGGCCGACCTGCTGGGCCTGAAAGTGATCGAAATCCCCAGTGACCCGTCCACCGGCATCAGCCTTGAAGCCTTGCAACTGGCGGCCAACCAGTGGTCGATCAAGGCCCTGGTGCTGACCGCCCGCCTGAGCAACCCGTTGGGCGGCACTGTTCCTGAAGAGCGGCAGAAGCAGTTGCTGCGCCTGGCGTCGGACTTCGACATCCAGATCGTCGAGGACGACATCTATGGCGAGTTGATGTTCGAGCAAGGCAAGACCAAGGCGCTGAAGGCATTCGACCGGCTGGACCGGGTGATCTACTGTTCAAGTTTCTCCAAAACCTTGTCCCCTGGTGTGCGCGTTGGCTGGATGATCGCCGGGCGCTATCAGGACGAGATACAGCGCCTGCAGACCTTCACTACTCATTCGGCCTGCAGCGTGACGCAGATGGGCGTGGCGGCCTACCTGGAAAATGGCGGCTACGACCGGCACCTGCGTTACATACGCCAGGAGTATCGCAAGAACCTCAGCGCCTACCAGTTGGCGGTGCAGCAGCACTTCCCGGAGGGTACCCAGATGACTCGGCCGACGGGCGGTTTCATCCTCTGGATAAGCTTGCCCGGGCGGGTCAATACCCAGGAACTGCATGTGCGGGCGCTGGAGCAGGGCATCAGCATTGCGCCGGGGTTAATATTCAGTAACACAGAACAGTTCAATCACTGCATCCGCCTTAATTGCGGCATCCCGTGGAACAAGGAGGCCGAGCGGGCAGTGATGACGCTGGGTTTGCTGGCTCAGCAGTTGTGCAGGGAGCCTGCGCTCACACTTTTGTAAGGCTTGCCAGGCGCTTGTGGAACATGGAGCATACGCACCTTTCTTGCCAATCTGTCCATTTGCCATGAATGCTTTGCGCCGTTTTGCCCTGATCTTGTGTCTTGCACCGCTCTGCTACCCGGGCGGTCCAACCTTGGCTGCGCAGCCGGCGCAACAGGCGCAGGCAGCCCAGAGCAAGCCCGTGCAAAAAAAAGTGGCAGCCAAGCCCGCGCCGAAGCAGGTGGTGAAAAAAACCGGCAACAGCAAGACCAAGGCGCACAAACCCGTCAGTAAAGCGGTTGCCAAACCACTGCCCAAGGCAAAGCTGGACCTCAGCCTGCCAGTCGATATGGTCAATACCCTTGAGCCGGATGTGGGTACCCCGTCGCCCATCCAGCGGCGCAAACCTTTGCTGCCGCCGATGTTCACCGAAAAGCCCGAAACCAACGACAGCCCGTTCCAGCTCAATGGCCGGCTTATCAATAACGAAATGCAGCTGCAGTTGCGTAATGACAGCCGTCATGACGTGGAGGGGGCGGCGATCGATTTCGAGTATCGGCAGTAGCCGGGAACTGACTGCCGGGTCACGGCAGATTTCATCGTGCCAGCAATTTCAAACGCCTGTTTGAGCGGTTACTATCCAGGGACGTTCGTCCCGTTTTGTTCCAGGGAGTCCTGATTTTGGTGAATAGCCATGAACTGCCGTGAAGGCTGTGGTGCTTGCTGCATCGCCCCGTCCATCACGTCTGCGATGCCGCGCATGCCCAATGGCAAGCCGGCTGGTGAGCGCTGCCTGCACCTGACGGCTGCCAACCTGTGCGACCTGTTCGGCAAGCCCGAGCGGCCGGCGGTATGTGGCGGCTTCAAGGCAGATGTCGAGGTGTGCGGCAGTGACCGTGACGAGGCAATCAGGATTCTTGGCTGGTGGGAGCAGATGACGGCGGCGTGACAGGCTGGATCTTCGACAACAAGGATAAACATGATGAGATCGTTCAAGCGAATTGCACTGCTGTGTGGCGTGGGTGTTCTGCTGTCGCCTGCGGCCTGGGCCGAAAACTGGCAGGTGGCCAAGGACGAGGAGGGCATCAAGGTATCCCTCAGTGAAGTGGCCGGGTCCAAGTACAAGGCTTATCAGGGCGTCACCGTAATCAAGGCGCCGCTGGCCAAGGTGCAGGCGTTGCAGGAAGACGTGGCCGGGGCCTGCGCATGGATTCATGAGTGCAAGTCGCAGAAGCTGCTCAAGCACGAAGGTGATCAGAGCTGGACCTACACCCAGTTCAATACCCCTTGGCCGGTAACGCCGCGAGATTCGATTCTGCACGTGACCACTGTCAAGGGAGCGGACGGCAGCCTGGTGCGTAACCTGAAGGAAGAGCCGACCTATCTGCCGGAAGAGAAGGGCTATGTGCGGGTGGCCAAGGTTGAGGGCTTCTGGAAGCTGGTACCCAAGGGCGACAGCACGGAAGTGACCTACCAGGTGCACACCGAGCCGGGGGGTAGCGTGCCGGCGATGGTGGCCAACAAGTTCGTGGTGGACGCGCCGTTCAATACCCTGAAAGGGCTGCGGGAGCGGGCTGAGAAAAACTGAGGTTTAACGCAAGGCCGCTCCCGCAAGGGTCGAAACGCGGCCACCAGGACCTGGAAGAAAAAAGGCTGCCCGAGGGCAGCCTTTTGCGTTCGGCTAAAAAAGCTTACTTGCGGTCTTTCAGTGCAGTGATATCGCGTTTTTGCTCGCCGGTGTACAGCTGGCGCGGACGGCCGATCTTGTACGGGCTGGAGAGCATTTCTTTCCAGTGCGAGATCCAGCCGACAGTACGTGCCAGGGCGAAGATCACGGTGAACATGCTGGTCGGAATGCCGATCGCCTTGAGGATGATCCCCGAGTAGAAGTCGACGTTCGGGTACAGCGAGCGCTCGATGAAGTACGGATCGGTCAGGGCGATCTCTTCGAGGCGCATGGCCAGTTCCAGCTGCGGGTCGTTCTTGATGCCCAGCTCGCGCAGGACTTCGTCGCAGGTCTGCTTCATGACGGTAGCACGCGGGTCGCGGTTCTTGTACACGCGGTGACCGAAGCCCATCAGCTTGAACGGGTCGTTCTTGTCCTTGGCCTTGGCGATGAAGGTGTCGATGTTCGAGACATCGCCGATTTCATCGAGCATGGTCAGTACGGCTTCGTTCGCACCGCCATGGGCCGGGCCCCACAGTGCGGCGATACCGGCGGCGATACAGGCGAACGGGTTGGCACCCGACGAGCCGGCCAGGCGAACGGTAGAGGTGGAGGCATTTTGCTCGTGGTCGGCGTGGAGGATGAAGATCCGGTCCATTGCCTTGGCCAGCACCGGGCTGATCGGTTTGATCTCGCACGGGGTGTTGAACATCATGTGCAGGAAGTTTTCCGCGTACGACAGGTCGTTGCGCGGGTACATCATCGGCTGGCCCATGGAGTACTTGTAAACCATCGCGGCCAGGGTCGGCATCTTGGCGACCAGGCGCACCGCGGAAATTTCGCGGTGTTGCGGGTTATTGATGTCCAGGGAGTCGTGATAGAACGCCGACAGGGCGCCGACTACGCCACACATCACCGCCATCGGGTGAGCGTCGCGGCGGAAGCCGTTGAAGAAGGACTTCAGCTGCTCGTGAACCATGGTGTGGTTCTTGACGGTGCTGACGAACTGGGCCTTCTGCTCGGCATTCGGCAGTTCGCCGTTGAGCAGCAGGTAGCACGTTTCGAGGTAGTCGGACTGTTCGGCGAGTTGCTCGATCGGGTAGCCGCGGTGCAGCAGGATACCTTTGTCGCCGTCAATATAGGTGATCTTCGACTCGCACGAGGCGGTCGCCATGAAACCGGGGTCGAAGGTGAAGTGACCAGTGGCCCCTAACCCGCGGACGTCGATTACATCAGGACCAACGGTGCCGGTTAAAATGGGCAGCTCGACGGGGGCAGCGCCCTCGATGACCAACTGCGCTTTTTTGTCAGCCATGTGGCCTCCTATTAATGCTTGAAATCATCAGACAGACCCCCCACGCAGGGCCCGCACCACTATAGAGGGATAAATTCAGATGTCAATTTGCCTAAAGGCTTGTTGAATCAGGCATTCAAGCCTGATTTTTCCCGAAATTCTCGCCCATTTACGCCTTTTGTTCGTTAAAGGCAATGCGCTATTTGGGCTACCCCGTCACGTTGTCATAAGCAGCCTAACTGTCTATACTCGGCACCCGACCGCCAGGGGCTTGCAAGCCCGAACTGCTGGGGGTCGCCGTTCCCTGGGTGGTGGGTACCTGACCAGTACACTTACCAACAACTTTGCCCTGATTCGCTAGGGGCTCTTCAGTGTGAAAAAAGCCGTGAAAAGCCAACGACCTGTAAACCTAGACCTAAGGACCATCAAGCTCCCTGTCACTGCATACACGTCCATTCTGCACCGTATCTCCGGCGTCATCCTGTTCATCGGCCTTGCCATCATGCTTTATGCACTGGGCAAATCGTTGGGCTCCGAGGAAGGCTTCGGTGAGGTGAAGGCGTGTCTGACCAGCCCGCTGGCCAAATTCGTGACCTGGGGCCTGTTGTCCGCCCTGCTTTATCACCTCGTGGCAGGTGTACGCCACCTGATCATGGACATGGGCATCGGTGAGACGCTGGAAGGCGGCAAGCTGGGCTCGAAAATCGTGATTGTCATCTCCGTGGTGCTGATCGTTCTGGTGGGAGTTTGGGTATGGTAACCAATGTCACGAACCTGTCGCGTTCGGGCCTCTATGACTGGATGGCGCAACGCGTCTCCGCGGTCGTTCTCGCGGCTTACTTCCTCTTCCTGATCGGCTACGTGGTCGCCCACCCAGGCATCGACTACACCCAGTGGCATGGTCTGTTCTCCAACAACGCGATGCGGATCTTCAGTCTGCTGGCCCTCGTTGCCCTGGGCGCTCACGCCTGGGTCGGCATGTGGACCATTGCAACCGACTACCTGACGCCTATGTCGTTCGGCAAGTCGGCAACTGCGATTCGTTTCCTGTTCCAGGCGGTATGCGGCGTTGCGATGTTCGCTTACTTCGTCTGGGGTGTGCAGATTCTCTGGGGTATCTGATCCATGGCTAGCATTCCAACCATCTCATTCGACGCCATCATCATCGGTGGCGGCGGCGCCGGCATGCGTGCTGCGCTGCAACTGGCTCAAGGCGGCCACAAGACTGCCGTAGTCACCAAGGTCTTCCCGACCCGCTCGCACACTGTATCCGCCCAGGGCGGCATCACCTGCGCCATCGCTTCGGCTGACCCGAACGACGACTGGCGCTGGCACATGTACGATACCGTCAAAGGTTCCGATTACATCGGTGACCAGGACGCTATCGAATACATGTGTCAGGAAGGCCCGGCTGCGGTCTTCGAGCTGGACCACATGGGCCTGCCGTTCTCGCGTACCGAAACCGGCCGTATCTACCAGCGTCCGTTCGGTGGCCAGTCCAAGGACTTCGGTAAAGGTGGCCAGGCTGCCCGTACTTGTGCCGCTTCCGACCGTACCGGTCACGCGCTGCTGCACACCCTGTACCAGGGCAACCTGAAAGCCGGTACCACCTTCCTCAACGAGTACTACGCCGTTGATCTGGTAAAGAACCAGGAAGGCGCTTTTGTCGGTGTGATCGCGATCTGCATCGAAACCGGCGAAACCATGTACATCAAGTCCAAGGCCACCGTTCTGGCCACTGGCGGTGCAGGCCGTATCTACGCCTCCACCACCAACGCCCTGATCAATACCGGTGACGGTATCGGTATGGCCCTGCGTGCCGGTGTACCGGTGCAGGACATCGAGATGTGGCAGTTCCACCCGACCGGCATCGCCGGCGCCGGTGTACTGGTCACCGAAGGCTGCCGCGGTGAGGGTGGCTACCTGATCAACGCCCACGGCGAGCGCTTCATGGAGCGTTACGCGCCGAACGCGAAAGACCTGGCCGGCCGCGACGTGGTTGCCCGTTCCATGGTCAAGGAAATCATCGCCGGCAACGGCGTGGGCCCGAACAAGGACCACGTACTGCTGAAGCTGGACCACTTGGGCGAGGAAGTGCTGCACAGCCGCCTGCCAGGTATCTGCGAGCTGTCCAAGACCTTCGCCCACGTCGACCCGGTCGTCGCGCCGGTGCCGGTCGTTCCGACCTGCCACTACATGATGGGCGGCGTTGCCACCAACATCCATGGCCAGGCCATCACCATGGACGAAGAAGGCAAGGATCACATCATCCCTGGCCTGTTCGCCGTAGGTGAAGTGGCGTGCGTATCGGTTCACGGTGCCAACCGCCTGGGCGGCAACTCGCTGCTCGACCTGGTGGTGTTCGGCCGTGCAGCCGGTCTGCACCTGGAGAAGGCGCTGAGCGATGGTATCGAGCACCTCGACGCCAGCGACACCGACATCGAAGTTGCCCTGAACCGCCTGAACAAGCTCAACGAGCGCTCCACTGGCGAAGACGTTGCCAGCCTCAAGCGCGAGCTGCAGAGCTGCATGCAGAACTACTTCGGTGTATTCCGTACTGGCGAATACATGCTGAAGGGTATCGAGCAGCTGGCCGGCCTGCGTGACCGCATCGCCAACGTCAAGATCAACGACAAGTCCCAGGCCTTCAACACCGCGCGTATCGAAGCGCTGGAGCTGCAGAACCTGCTGGAAGTCGCCGAAGCTACCGCCATCGCGGCCGAAGCCCGTAAAGAGTCCCGCGGCGCTCACGCCCGTGAAGACTTCGAAGACCGTGACGACGAAAACTGGCTGTGCCACACCCTGTACTACCCGGGTGAGAAGCGCGTTGCCAAGCGTGGCGTCAACTTTGCGCCGAAGACCGTACCGGCCTTCGAGCCAAAAATCCGGACTTACTAAGGGTGGCTGCTATGTTGAAAGTCGAAGTTTATCGTTACAACCCCGACACCGACTCGGCGCCCAAGATGGAGTCGTTCGACGTCGATACCGGTGGCAAGGACCTGATGGTTCTCGATGTATTGGCGCTGATCAAGGAAAAGGACGAGGGTTTCTCGTACCGTCGCTCCTGCCGTGAAGGCGTGTGCGGTTCCGATGGCATGAACATGAACGGCAAGAACGGCCTGGCCTGCATCACCCCGCTGTCGGGTGTGGTCAAAGGCAACAAGCTGGTTCTGCGCCCGCTGCCAGGCCTGCCGGTCATTCGTGACCTGGTGGTCGATATGAGCATCTTCTACAAGCAGTACGAGAAGGTGAAGCCATTCCTGCAGAACGACACGCCGGCCCCGGCCATCGAGCGCCTGCAGTCGCCTGAAGAGCGTGACAAGCTGGACGGTCTGTACGAGTGCATCCTGTGCGCTTGCTGCTCGACCTCCTGCCCGTCGTTCTGGTGGAACCCGGACAAGTTCCTGGGCCCCGCCGCACTGTTGCAGGCCTACCGCTTCCTGGCCGACAGCCGTGACACCAAGACTCAGGAGCGCCTGGCGTCCCTGGATGACCCGTTCAGCGTATTCCGCTGCCGCGGGATCATGAACTGCGTAAACGTTTGCCCGAAAGGTCTGAACCCGACCAAGGCAATCGGTCACGTACGTAACATGCTGCTGCAAAGCGGCACCTGATACAGCCTGTTGTACCTGCAGTAAGCCGAGGTGCGGGTGTTGAGCCCGCACTGAGGTAAAACCCGAACAAGGGCCCACAAAGCCCGCGTTCATACCTATGAAGATATGAGACCAGCAGGGGCTTTCCGGGCTGGTACCCGGAAAATCAGCAGGATCCAAGTGGCGTGGTTCAGTCGCTTTATTCGGACTTTTCCAGGTTTGCTGTGGCTCTCGCCGATCAGTCCCCTAATCGAGGGTGACCAAGCATGCAAGAAAGCGTGATGCAGCGCATGTGGGATAGCGCCCACCTTTCAGGTGGTAACGCTGCATATGTGGAAGAGCTCTACGAACTCTACCTGCACGACCCTAACGCTGTGCCAGAAGAGTGGCGCACTTACTTCCAGAAGTTGCCAGCCGACGGCAGCACCGCTACTGATGTATCGCACTCGACAATCCGCGACCATTTCGTACTGCTGGCAAAGAACCAGCGCCGCGCCCAACCGGTATCCGCCGGGAGCGTGAGCAGTGAACACGAGAAGAAGCAGGTTGAAGTTCTGCGACTGATCCAGGCCTATCGTATGCGCGGCCATCAGGCTGCCAAGCTCGACCCGTTGGGGTTGTGGCAGCGCCCTGCGCCCGTAGACCTGTCGATCAATCACTACGGCTTGACCAATGCCGATCTTGATACGACCTTCCGTGCCGGCGACCTGTTCATCGGCAAAGAGGAGGCGAGCCTACGCGACATCTTCGATGCACTCCAGAAGACATATTGTCGCACCATTGGCGCCGAATTCACCCACATCGTCGATTCCGAGCAGCGCAGCTGGTTCCAGCAGCGCCTGGAAAGCGTACGCGGCCGTCCGGAGTTTTCCGCTGACGTGCAGGCGCACCTGCTGGAGCGCGTGACCGCCGGTGAGGGCCTGGAAAAGTACCTGGGTACCAAGTATCCGGGCACCAAGCGTTTCGGCCTTGAAGGTGGCGAGAGCCTGATCCCGATGCTGGATGAAATGATCCAGCGTTCCGGCTCGTATGGCACCAAGGAAGTCGTCATCGGCATGGCCCACCGTGGCCGCCTGAACGTGCTGGTGAACACCTTCGGCAAGAACCCGCGCGAGCTGTTCGACGAGTTCGAAGGCAAGAAGATGAACGAGCTGGGCTCCGGTGACGTGAAGTATCACCAGGGCTTCTCCTCGAACGTGATGACCACCGGTGGCGAAGTTCACCTGGCCATGGCGTTCAACCCGTCCCACCTGGAAATCGTTTCGCCTGTGGTCGAGGGTTCGGTGCGCGCCCGTCAGGACCGCCGCAACGATACCGCTGGCGACAAGGTGCTGCCGATCTCGATCCACGGCGACGCCGCATTCGCCGGCCAGGGCGTGGTCATGGAAACCTTCCAGATGTCGCAGACCCGCGGTTTCAAGACCGGCGGTACCGTGCACATCGTGATCAACAACCAGGTGGGTTTCACCATCAGCAACCCGCTGGACGCGCGCTCCACCGAGTACGCCACCGACGTTGCCAAGATGATCCAGGCGCCGATCCTGCACGTCAACGGCGATGACCCGGAAGCCGTGCTGTTCGTTACCCAGCTGGCCATCGACTACCGCATGCAGTTCAAGCGTGACGTGGTGATCGACCTGGTCTGCTACCGTCGTCGTGGCCACAACGAGGCTGACGAGCCGAACGGCACCCAGCCGCTGATGTACCAGCAGATCAGCAAGCAGCGCACTACCCGTGAGCTGTATGCCGAGGCGCTGATCCAGGCCGGTCGTATCGACGCCGAGCGTGCTCAGGCCAAGGTCGACGAGTACCGCAACGCGCTGGACAATGGCCTGCATGTGGTAAAAAGCCTGGTCAAGGAGCCGAACCGCGAGCTGTTCGTCGACTGGCGTCCGTACCTGGGTCACGCCTGGACCGCGCGTCACGACACCCGTTTCGACCTCAAGACCCTGCAGGACCTGTCGGCCAAGCTGCTCGAGCTGCCGGAAGGTTTCGTCGTCCAGCGTCAGGTGTCGAAGATCTACGAAGACCGTCAGAAGATGCAGGCCGGCGGCTTGCCCATCAACTGGGGTTATGCAGAGACCATGGCCTACGCCACCCTGCAGTTCGAAGGTCACCCGATCCGCATGACCGGCCAGGACATCGGCCGTGGCACCTTCTCGCACCGTCACGCGGTGCTGCACAACCAGAAGGACGCCAGCACCTACATTCCGCTGCAGAACCTGTTCCCGGGCCAGCCACGTTTCGACCTGTACGATTCGTTCCTGTCCGAGGAAGCGGTACTGGCCTTCGAATACGGCTACTCCACCACCACGCCAAATGCGCTGGTGATCTGGGAAGCCCAGTTCGGCGACTTCGCCAACGGTGCGCAAGTGGTGATCGACCAGTTCATCACCAGCGGTGAGCACAAGTGGGGCCGCCTGTGCGGTCTGACCATGCTGCTGCCACACGGTTACGAAGGGCAGGGCCCGGAGCACTCCTCCGCGCGTCTGGAGCGTTACCTGCAACTGTGCGCCGAGCACAACATCCAGGTCTGCGTACCCACTACCCCGGCACAGATCTACCACCTGCTGCGTCGCCAGGTCATCCGCCCGCTGCGCAAGCCGCTGGTGGTCCTGACGCCGAAGTCGCTGCTGCGCCACAAACTGGCCGTTTCGACGCTGGAAGACCTGGCAGAAGGCTCGTTCCAGACCGTGATCCCGGAAATCGACGCAATCGATCCGGCCAAGGTCGAGCGCCTGGTGCTGTGCAGCGGCAAGGTCTACTACGACCTGCTGGAAAAACGCCGTGCCGAAGGCCGCGAAGACATCGCCATCCTGCGTCTCGAGCAGCTGTACCCGTTCCCGGAGGACGACCTGGTCGAAATCCTGGCCCAATACAGCAACCTCAAGCACGCCGTATGGTGCCAGGAAGAGCCGATGAACCAGGGCGCCTGGTACAGCAGTCAGCACCACATGCGCCGTATCCTGGGCCGCCACAACAAGGCTCTGACCCTGGAATATGCCGGTCGCGACGCTTCTGCCGCACCCGCCTGTGGTTACGCTTCGAAGCACGCCGAACAGCAGGAAAAACTGCTGCAAGACGCCTTCACTGTCTAACGCCTTCGCGCACCTGAAACCGAATTTAAGGAAACACAGATAATGGCTATCGAGATCAAAGCCCCAACCTTCCCGGAATCGGTTGCCGATGGCACCGTTGCCACCTGGCACAAGAAGCCGGGCGAAGCCGTCAAGCGTGACGAGCTGATCGTCGACATCGAGACCGACAAGGTTGTCCTGGAAGTACTGGCGACTGCCGATGGCGTGCTGGGCGACATCGTCAAGGGTGAGGGCGACACTGTCCTGTCCGACGAATTGCTGGGTTCGATCGTTGAAGGCGGTGCTGCCGCTGCTCCTGCCGCAGCAGCCGCGCCTGCTGCAGCTCCGGCTGCTGCCGCTGACGCTGGCGAGGATGACCCGGTTGCTGCACCGGCCGCGCGTAAGCTGGCTGAAGAAAACGGCATCGACCTGGCCTCTGTTGCCGGTACCGGTAAAGGCGGTCGTATCACCAAGGAAGACGTGGTTGCTGCTGTTGCCAACAAGAAGTCGGCCCCTGCCGCTGCCCCGGCTGCCAAGCCTGCTGCTGCCGCTGCTGCCCCGGTTGTCGTCGCTGCTGGCGACCGCACCGAGAAGCGCGTGCCGATGACCCGTCTGCGTGCCAAGATCGCCGAGCGTCTGGTCGAAGCCCAGTCCAACATGGCGATGCTGACCACCTTCAACGAAGTGGACATGACCGAAGTCATGGCCCTGCGTTCGAAGTACAAGGACCTGTTCGAGAAGACCCACAACGGCGTGCGCCTGGGCTTCATGTCGTTCTTCGTCAAGGCAGCTACCGAAGCGCTGAAACGCTTCCCGGCTGTCAACGCCTCGATCGACGGCAACGACATCGTCTACCACGGCTTCGCCGACGTCGGGGTTGCCGTGTCCAGCGACCGTGGCCTGGTGGTACCGGTGCTGCGTAACGCCGAGTCGATGAGCCTGGCTGAAATCGAGAACGGCATCGCCACCTTCGGCAAGAAGGCCCGTGACGGCAAACTGTCCATCGAAGAGATGACCGGTGGCACCTTCACCATCACCAACGGTGGTACCTTCGGTTCGATGATGTCGACCCCGATCGTCAACCCGCCGCAGGCCGCCATCCTGGGCATGCACAACATTATCCAGCGCCCGATGGCCATCAATGGCCAGGTCGTGATTCGCCCGATGATGTACCTGGCGCTGTCGTACGATCACCGCCTGATCGACGGCAAGGAAGCGGTAACCTTCCTGGTCACTATCAAGAACCTGCTGGAAGATCCGTCCCGCCTGCTGCTGGACATCTAATCGCGCAGCTGTAAGCTGCAAGCCGCAAGCTTCAAGCCGAAGCCTGCTGGTCTTGCGGCTTGCGGCTTGCCGCTTGAAGCTAAAAAGGAATCTTTTATGACCCAGAAATTCGACGTAGTGGTGATTGGTGCAGGTCCTGGCGGCTATGTAGCTGCCATCAAGGCTGCCCAACTTGGTCTGAAGACTGCCTGTATCGAGAAATACACCGACGCCGAGGGCAAACTGGCCCTGGGCGGCACCTGCCTGAACGTAGGTTGCATTCCGTCCAAGGCGCTGCTGGACAGCTCCTGGAAGTACAAGGAAGCCAAAGAGAGCTTCAACGTCCACGGTATCTCCACTGGCGAAGTGAAGATGGACGTCGCCGCGATGGTTGGCCGCAAGGCTGGCATCGTCAAGAACCTGACCGGTGGCGTTGCCACCCTGTTCAAGGCCAACGGCGTTACTTCGATCCAGGGCCACGGCAAGCTGCTGGCTGGCAAGAAAGTCGAAGTCACCAAGGCTGACGGCACCACCGAAGTCATCGAAGCCGAGAACGTCATCCTGGCTTCCGGCTCGCGCCCGATCGACATTCCGCCGGCTCCGGTTGACCAGAACGTCATCGTCGACTCCACCGGCGCCCTGGAATTCCAGACCGTACCGAAGCGCCTGGGCGTTATCGGTGCCGGCGTGATCGGCCTGGAGCTGGGCTCGGTATGGGCTCGCCTGGGTGCTGAAGTCACCGTGCTGGAAGCCCTGGACACCTTCCTGATGGCTGCTGACACTGCCGTGTCGAAAGAAGCCCAGAAGACCCTGACCAAGCAAGGCCTGGACATCAAGCTGGGCGCTCGCGTCACCGGCTCGAAAGTCAATGGCAACGAAGTTGAAGTGACCTACACCAACGCCGAAGGCGAGCAGAAGATCACCTTCGACAAGCTGATCGTTGCGGTCGGCCGTCGCCCTGTAACCACCGACCTGCTGGCTTCCGACAGCGGCGTGACCATCGACGAGCGCGGTTACATCTTCGTCGACGATCATTGCGCCACCAGCGTGCCGGGCGTGTTCGCCATCGGTGACGTGGTGCGCGGCATGATGCTGGCCCACAAGGCTTCGGAAGAGGGCATCATGGTCGTCGAGCGCATCAAGGGCCACAAGGCCCAGATGAACTACGACCTGATCCCGTCGGTTATCTACACCCACCCGGAAATTGCATGGGTCGGCAAGACCGAACAGTCCTTGAAGGCCGAGGGTGTTGAGGTTAACGTAGGCACCTTCCCGTTCGCGGCCAGCGGCCGTGCGATGGCCGCCAACGATACCGGTGGTTTCGTCAAGGTCATCGCCGATGCCAAGACCGACCGCGTGCTGGGTGTACACGTGATTGGCCCGTCGGCTGCCGAACTGGTGCAGCAGGGTGCAATCGCAATGGAATTCGGCACCAGTGCCGAGGATCTGGGCATGATGGTCTTCAGCCATCCAACCCTGTCCGAAGCGTTGCATGAAGCAGCGCTGGCGGTGAATGGCGGCGCCATTCACGTGGCCAACCGTAAGAAGCGTTAATTATAAGAAACCACGGCGGGCAGCCCGTCGTGAGTCTTGCGTGCATGACTCACCGCGGAACGTCCGCCGGACCGGATCACACGGGAAAACCCGGGGTCAACGGTCACAGGTGGTGCGGCGCCAGTAATGGCGCAGCGCCGAAGCGCAGTACCTAACGAAGACGGTAAAAAGCATGAATCTTCACGAGTATCAGGGTAAGCAGCTGTTCGCTGAATACGGCCTGCCAGTTTCCAAGGGTTTCGCAGTCGATACCCCTGAAGCTGCAGCAGAAGCTTGCGACAAGATCGGCGGTTCCGAGTGGGTTGTAAAAGCCCAGGTTCACGCAGGTGGTCGCGGTAAAGCGGGCGGCGTCAAGCTGGTTCGCAGCAAAGAAGACGCCAAGGCGTTCGCTGCGCAATGGTTGGGCAAGCGCCTGGTAACCTACCAGACCGACGCCAACGGTCAGCCAGTGACCAAGATCCTGGTCGAATCCTGCACTGACATCGCCAAAGAGCTGTACCTGGGCGCTGTAGTCGATCGCTCGAGCCGCCGTATCGTGTTCATGGCCTCCACCGAAGGTGGCGTGGACATCGAGAAAGTCGCTCACGAAACTCCTGAGAAGATCATCAAGGCTACTATCGATCCACTGGTCGGCGCTCAGCCGTTCCAGGGTCGTGAACTGGCATTCCAGCTGGGTCTGGAAGGCAAGCAAGTTGCACAGTTCGCCAAGATTTTCGTAGGCCTGGCCAAGCTGTTCAAAGAACACGACCTGGCCCTGCTGGAAGTCAACCCGCTGGTCATCAAGGCCGACGGCGACCTGCACTGCCTGGACGCGAAGATCAACATCGACGCGAACGCCATGTACCGTCAGCCTAAGCTGAAAACCTTCCACGACCCGTCGCAGGACGATCCTCGTGAAGCCCACGCTGCCAGCTTCGAGCTGAACTACGTGGCCCTGGAAGGCAACATCGGCTGCATGGTCAACGGTGCCGGCCTGGCCATGGGTACCATGGACATCGTCAACCTGCATGGCGGCAAGCCAGCCAACTTCCTCGACGTTGGCGGCGGTGCTACCAAAGAGCGCGTTACCGAAGCCTTCAAGATCATTCTGTCCGACAGCAATGTCGCGGCCGTTCTGGTCAACATCTTCGGCGGCATCGTTCGCTGCGACATGATTGCCGAAGGCATCATCGGCGCGGTGAAAGAAGTCGGCGTTAAAGTTCCGGTTGTAGTTCGCCTCGAAGGCAACAACGCCGAACTGGGCGCTAAAGTACTGGCAGAAAGCGGTTTGAACATCATTGCGGCAACCAGCCTGACCGACGCTGCTCAACAAGTTGTCAAAGCTGCGGAGGGCAAGTAATGAGCGTCCTGATCAATAAAGACACCAAAGTCATCTGCCAGGGCTTCACCGGCTCGCAGGGTACTTTCCACTCCGAACAAGCCATCGCCTACGGCACCAAGATGGTCGGCGGCGTAACCCCAGGCAAGGGTGGCACCACCCACCTGGGCCTGCCGGTGTTCAACACCGTCAAGGAAGCCGTGGAAGCTACCGGCGCTGACGCTTCGGTCATCTACGTACCGGCTCCGTTCTGCAAAGACTCGATCCTGGAAGCGGCCTTCGGCGGCATCAAGCTGATCGTCTGCATCACCGAAGGCATTCCTACCCTGGACATGCTCGATGCCAAGGTCAAGTGCGACGAGCTGGGCGTGACCCTGATCGGTCCTAACTGCCCAGGTGTGATCACCCCGGGCGAGTGCAAGATCGGCATCATGCCAGGCCACATTCACCTGCCAGGCAAGGTCGGTATCGTTTCGCGTTCCGGCACCCTGACCTACGAAGCTGTGAAGCAGACCACCGACGCCGGCTTCGGCCAGTCGACCTGCGTCGGCATCGGCGGTGACCCGATCCCGGGTTCCAACTTCATCGACATCCTGAAGCTGTTCCAGGAAGACCCGAAGACCGAAGCGATCGTCATGATCGGTGAGATCGGCGGTTCGGCTGAAGAAGAAGCTGCGGCCTACATCAAGGCCCACGTGACCAAGCCAGTCGTTTCCTACATCGCCGGTGTTACTGCACCTGCGGGCAAGCGCATGGGCCACGCTGGCGCCATCATCTCCGGCGGCAAGGGCACTGCGGACGAGAAGTTCGCCGCCCTGCAGGACGCTGGTGTGAAGACCGTGCGTTCGCTGGCTGACATCGGCAAGGCCCTGGCCGAGCTGACTGGCTGGGAAGCCAAGAAGTAATACTGCTACACCCCCCACGCGCACAGAGGCCACCTTCGGGTGGCCTTTGTCGTTAATGCGCCTGGGTTCCCGTTTGGGGCTCTTCGCAGGCTAAAAAGATTTTTCGATGGGTTTGATAGGATTTTTCACACAGACCAATGTTTCAATCCGAGGATAATTCCTACTGTCCTCGGTCGCACAGACGACAAACATGTACGCACATCGGACAAGCAGCACTGTGCCAGTGCGTTTGACTGACAAAACAGTTACATTACGCGTTCACTCTGTGCCCGTACCCCAAAAGGGAACGACACGCTAAACGGGTCTGGCCTATCAAGCCGGGCAGCATTTCCCCTCATCCAAAGGGAAATCCCCTCTCGAATCCCGATTTCAGCAGTGTGGTACTACCTTAAATGAAAGTTCTCAAAGGCCAGGATATCCTGGCGCTTGGCTTTATGACGTTTGCGCTTTTCGTTGGCGCGGGCAATATCATCTTCCCGCCTATCGTCGGTCTGCAGTCTGGCCCGCACGTATGGATGGCAGCACTGGGCTTCCTGGTGACCGCCGTGGGCCTGCCGGTCATTACCGTGGTCGCTCTGGCCAAGGTCGGTGGCGGCATGGATGCACTTAGCAGCCCGATCGGCAAGTTCTTCGGCGGCCTGCTGGCGGCGGTGTGTTACCTGTCGGTCGGCCCGCTGTTCGCCACCCCGCGTACGGCGACCGTGTCGTTCGAAGTGGGCGTTGCACCGCTGACCGGTGAAAGCCCGCTGGCACTGTTCATCTACAGCCTCGTGTACTTCGTCGTGGTGCTGGCCGTGTCCATGTACCCGGGCAAGCTGCTCGACACCGTCGGCCGCTTCCTGGCACCGCTGAAGATCATCGCCCTGGCCGTGCTGGGGATTGCTGCCTTCGCGCTGCCAGCGGGCACCATTGGTGAGGCACAGCCGGCCTATGCCGCTGCCGCGTTCTCCAAGGGCTTCTCCGATGGCTACCTGACCATGGATACCCTGGGTGCCCTGGTGTTCGGTATTGTCATCGTCAACGCCATCCGCTCGCGCGGCGTCGAGTCGCCGAAGCTGATCACCCGCTATGCCATCATCGCCGGCCTGATCGCGGGTGTCGGCCTGGCCCTGGTGTACATCAGCCTGTTCCGTCTGGGTGCCGGCAGCCACGACATCGCGGCTGACGCCACCAACGGTGCGGCGGTACTGCATGCCTACGTGCAGCACACCTTTGGTTCGCTGGGCAGCGGCTTCCTCGCTGTACTCATCGCGCTGGCTTGCCTGGTGACGGCAGTTGGCCTGACCTGCGCCTGTGCCGAGTACTTCAGCCAGGTTCTGCCGCTGTCTTACCGTGCGCTGGTGGTGATCCTTGCGGGCTTCTCGCTGCTGATCTCCAACCTGGGCCTGACCAAGCTGATCATGTTCTCGATCCCGGTGCTCACCGCCATCTACCCACCCTGCATCGTGGTGGTCGGCCTGAGCTTCGTGAAAGACTTGTGGAACTCGCCGACCCGCATCCTCGCACCGGTGATGCTGGTTTCGTTGCTGTTCGGCATGGTCGATGCAATCAAGGGCAGCAGCATCGCCCACGTGCTGCCGGACTTCATGGCGCACTTACCGTTGAGCGACCAAGGCCTTGCCTGGCTGGTGCCTTCGGTGGTGACCCTGGTTGGCGCCGTGGCCTGCGACCGCATGCTCGGCAAGCCACGCGAGGCGTTGGCCTGATGGTTGAAGCCTGAGGGCGGCACCGGCCACAAGCCGAAGGGTGCTCGCCAGAGGTCTAGACTCGAAAGCCCCGTATCCGGAAGGATGCGGGGCTTTTTTGTGCGGTCCCTTTGCCCGGTGCGCTCTTTGTGGGAACCACGCCTATTTCTCTGCACAGCTGTGTCTTTTGCCGCTTGCCAGCGTCGAAACCTGGTCCCTATCCTCTAGGCCTCTGGCGCTTTCGGGAACCCTGCATGAACTTCATCCAAAGCAACTTCAATAACCTGCTGGCCATCGCATGGTTTGCCCTGTGCTGGGGTGGTTATACCCGCTATGCCATCTGGAAGGGCCGCGACACTGCGTGCCTGGCCAGCGTGTTGCACCTTTACCGTGAAGACTGGATGCGCCGCATGCTGCTGCGCGACAACCGCATTGCTGATGCCAGCGTGATCGGCAACCTCGAACGCAACGCGTCGTTCTTTGCCTCCAGCACCCTGATCATCCTTGCTGGCATTCTTACCGTGCTCGGTGCCTCCGACCGTGCGCTCTCGCTGCTGGCAGACCTGCCGCTGGTGCAACAGACCTCCCAGGGCATGTCGGAGATCAAGCTGCTGTGCCTGGCCACGGTCTTCGTCTACGCTTTTTTCACGTTCAGCTGGTGCATGCGCCAGTACAACTTTGCCGCGGTGCTGGTGGGTTCGGCGCCCATGATCGGGGAACGGCTGGTCAATGAGCTGGAGCGCAAGGCGTTCGCGTCGCGGGCGGCACGGGTATTGTCGCTTGCCGCCAACCAGTTCAACCTGGGCTTGCGTTCCTATTACTTCGGCATGGCCATGTTGAGCTGGTTTATCAGCCCGTGGTTGTTCATGGCGATGAGTGTGGGTGTCGTGTTTATTCTGTACCGTCGTGAGTTCCACTCGGATGTGCTGGATGTGATGGTGTTCACACCCACCGAAAGTGTACCGGCAGAGCCTGCCAAAGAAAGCCCCGTGGTCGGTAACTGAAACGTTTAATCGAAAACTTTCAGGCACAAAAAAACCCGACGATGTCGGGTTTTTTTGTTTTAAACAATTACTGTTTGGCAGGTTCAGCCGGAGTAGCTGGCGCGGTTTGCGGAGCCGGAGTAGCCGGTGCGGCTTCTTCGGCAGCCTTCTGCTCGGCTTCGGCCTGATCTTTGGCGGCTTCGGCGTTTTCCTTGGCAGCGTCGTTCATTTTATCCTGAGCTTCGCCCATTTTTTCCTGGGCTTGCTCGGCGTGTTCCTGTGCGTCTTGGGCTTTGTCTTCGCTCGCTTTATCGCAAGCGGCCAGGCCCATGGCAGCAGCCAGCATCAGAGCAAAAGCAAAAGGTTTACGCATGGGTGTGTTTCTCCTTGGTGGAATAAGTGACTTGTTCCTTCGAGTGCAACTATGCGGAATAAGTTCCACGCAGATTACAGATATATAACGCCGTGTTCTACATGGACTTTTTAACGAACTCATGCCGCCGCGTGGCGGCGGGCGGGAACAGCCTATGAGCGATTCAACCTTGATGGCAATGGCCGAGCGGTTTCTCTCGGCGTTAAAACATTGCCAGCTGTTGCAGATGCGTGTGGCGCAGGCTGATGGCGATGGCATGACCTTGGTCCTGCCCTGGTCAGCAGCCATCGTCGGCAACCCCCAGACCGGCGCCGTGCATGGCGGTGCGCTGACTACGCTGATGGACACCACTTGTGGCATGGCCACGCTGTGCGTGCTGCCCCGCTTCGAAGTGTGCCCCACGCTGGACCTGCGCATCGACTACATGCACCCGGCCGAAGCTGGCAAGGACATCTACGGTCACGCCCAATGCTACCGGGTTACCCGCGACGTGATCTTCACCCGGGGCACAGCCTATCAGGACAACCCCGACCAGCCCATCTGCCAGGTGGTGGGGACGTTCATGCGCCTGGGGCAGGAGATCAAGGGCGGTATCCGTTTCGGCAATGGCCTGAAGGAGGGCGGCGCATGATTCCGCATGCGGTTCGCCAGCAACTCAACGCTGCCCACGCGGTCGGTGATTACCGGCCATTGCTGGCGCTGATTCCCTACGCAGGGCTTATCGGCATCGAATGCGAGCGCCAGGGTGATGACCTTCTGTTCCGCCTGCCGGCGAGTGCGGACAACATCGGCAACCCGTTGCTGCCCGCTATCCATGGTGGCGTGATAGCGGGGTTCATGGAGTTGTCCGCCGCGCTGTACCTGCTGATCTACAGCGAAAGCGCGAGTATTCCGAAGATCATCGATTTTTCCATCGACTACCTGCGCGCCGGGCATTTTCGCGATACCTATGCCCAGTGCCAGCTGTGGCGCCAGGGCCGCCGGGTGACCAACGTCGCCATTACCGCCTGGCAAGGCGACAGGCAGGCACCCATTGCCACCGCCCGTGCGCATTTCAAGATCGAGCCGGAAAAGCCCTTGAAATCATCCGCTCAGCCCCCATCTGAATGACATCCGCCATTAACGCAGGCCAAATCGCTTGCCAGGCGCCACTGCCATCAGATCGGAGTTTCGAAGACCATGACTGTGGAAACACAAAAGGAAACGTTGGGCTTCCAGACCGAGGTAAAGCAACTGCTGCACCTCATGATTCATTCGCTGTACTCGAACAAGGAAATCTTCCTGCGGGAACTGATTTCCAACGCTTCCGATGCCGTGGACAAACTGCGCTTCGAAGCCCTGGCCAAGCCAGAGTTGCTTGAGGGGGGCGATGAACTGAAAATTCGCCTGAGCTTCGACAAGGACGCCGGTACCGTGACCCTCGAGGACAACGGCATCGGCATGAGCCGCGAAGACGTCATCGCCCACCTGGGCACCATCGCCAAGTCTGGCACCGCCGACTTCATGAAGAACCTCACCGGTGACCAGAAAAAGGACTCGCACCTGATCGGTCAGTTCGGCGTGGGCTTCTACTCCGCGTTCATCGTGGCCGACAAGGTCGACGTTTACAGCCGTCGCGCCGGTCAGCCTGCTGCCGAGGGCGTGCACTGGTCGTCGAAAGGCGAGGGCGAGTTCGAGGTCGCCACCATCGACAAGCCACAGCGCGGTACCCGCATTGTCCTGCACCTGAAGCAGGAAGAGAAAGAGTTCGCCGATGGCTGGCGCCTGCGCAATGTGGTCAAGAAATACTCCGACCACATCGCCCTGCCTATCCAGCTGCCGAAGGAGCAGGCTGCCGCCGAAGGTGAAGAGCAGCCGGCCGAAGAGTGGGAAACCGTCAACCGCGCCAGTGCCCTGTGGACCCGTCCGCGTACCGAGATCAAGGACGAGGAATACCAGGAGTTCTACAAGCACATTGGCCATGACTTTGAAAACCCGCTGACCTGGAGCCACAACAAGGTCGAAGGCAAGCTCGAGTACAACTCGCTGCTGTATGTGCCGGCCCGCGCACCGTTCGACCTGTATCAGCGCGAAGCGTCGCGCGGCTTGAAGCTGTACGTGCAGCGCGTGTTCATCATGGAGCAGGCCGAATCGTTCTTGCCGCTGTACCTGCGCTTCATCAAAGGTGTGGTCGACTCCAACGACCTGTCGCTGAACGTGTCTCGGGAAATCCTGCAGAAAGACCCGATCATCGAGTCGATGAAGACCGCGCTGACCAAGCGCGTGCTGGACATGCTGGAGAAGCTCGCGAAAAACGAACCCGAGCAGTACAAGGGCTTCTGGAAGAACTTCGGCCAGGTGCTGAAGGAAGGCCCGGCCGAAGATTTCGCCAACAAGGAGAAGATCGCCGGCCTGTTGCGCTTTGCTTCCACCCACGACGACAGCGGCGAGCAGAGCGTTGCCTTGGCCGACTACCTGGCCCGTGCCAAAGAGGGCCAGGACAAGATCTACTACCTCACCGGCGAGTCGTACGCGCAGGTCAAGAACAGCCCGCATCTGGAAGTCTTCCGCAAGAAAGGCATCGAAGTGCTGCTGCTGACCGACCGTATCGATGAGTGGCTGATGAGCTACCTCAACGAGTTCGACGGCAAGGCTTTCGTCGACGTCGCCCGTGGCGACCTGGACCTGGGCAAGCTGGATTCGGAAGAGGACAAGAAAGCCCAGGAAGCAGTCGCCAAGGACAAGGAAGGCCTGGTCGAGCGCCTGAAAGGCGCGCTGGGTGACAGTGTTGCCGAAGTGCGCGTGTCGCACCGCCTGACCGACTCGCCGGCGATCCTGGCGATTGGCGAGCAGGACCTGGGCTTGCAAATGCGCCAGATTCTGGAGGCCAGTGGGCAGAAGGTACCGGAGTCCAAGCCGATCTTCGAGTTCAACCCGAGCCACCCGCTGATCGAGAAGCTGGACAACGAACAGAGCGAAGACCGCTTCGCCGAGCTCTCGCATATTCTGTTCGATCAGGCGGCCTTGGCGGCCGGTGACAGCTTGAAGGACCCGGCGGCTTACGTTCGTCGCCTGAACAAGCTGTTGGTCGAGCTGTCTGCTTGAGTTGATGCAAAGGAAAGCCCGCTTCGGCGGGCTTTTTTCATGGCGCGCTTTTCATAGAAAGTGCCTAAGGAGTGCTTGATGAGCAAGGTAATCGTCGAATCGCTGGTTTATCACCTGTCCGGCAAGGCTTACGAAAGCCGGCTGGTCTTTGAGCCAGGTGCGCTGGGCCGCCCAGGCCTGGTGATGGCGCCGAACTGGATGGGTATTGGCGAAGGTGCCGAACGCATCGCCAAGGAAGTGGCCGAGAAGGGTTATGTGGTGCTGATTGCCGACCTGTACGGCCAATCTGTACGCCCGTCCAATGCCGACGAGGCCGGTGCGGCGATGATGCCGTTGAAGAACGACCGTGGCGAGCTGCGCAAGCGTATGCAAGAAGCCCTGGCGCAACTGCTGGGGCAGTCGAAGGCGCTGCTGGAGCCTGGCAAAGTTGCCACGTTCGGCTTCTGCTTCGGTGGCTGCTGTGCCCTGGAACTGGCCCGTTCTGGCGCCGACCTGCGTGCGGCGGTGTCGTTCCACGGCACGCTGGACACGCCGAACCCTGAAGATGCCAAGCACATCAAGGGATCGGTGCTGGTGTTGCATGGCGCCTCCGACCCGTTGGTGCCGAAAGAGCAGTTGCCAGCATTCGAGGACGAGATGAACGCGGCCAAGGTCGACTGGCAGTTGCTGAGCTATGGCGGGGCGGTGCACTCGTTTACCGACCCGAATGCCAACGTACCAGGCAAGATGCAGTATGACCGCCGCACTTCCGAGCGGGCGTTCCGCTCAATGCACAACCTGCTGACTGAAGTGTTCCAGCGCTGATATAGCAGGGGGCGCTGCGCGCCCCATCGCCGGCAAGCCAGCTCCCACAGTACAGCGTACGCCGCTCTTGGTGGGAGCTGGCTTGCCGGCGATGGGCTGCAGAGCAGCCCCAGATTTACCGGGGCAACTCGATCCTTGAGGTTTCCCCCGGCACCACCGGCCAATCCCCCGCAGCCCACCGCGCCCTGGCTTGTTCGATCAGTTCCGGGTCACTGGCCACGAAATTCCAGTTCATCCGCCGCGGCCCATCCAGTGGTGCCCCGCCAATCAGCACCAGCTGGCACTCCCCCTCTGCATACAGCGTCATGTCCTCGCCCTCTGGCAGCACCACCAGGCTGCAAGGCTCCACGTCCTCATCGTTCAGCAACAGCTCGCCATCCAGCAGGTAAAGCGCCCGCTGGACGTGCTCACTGGGTATCAGCAGCGTCGTCGCTGGTTGCATCTGTACATGCGCATAAAGAGTGGGGGAGAGCACCGGCACCGGTGACGCCAGGCAGAACCCGGTGCCGGCAATCATGCAAATGCGCACCCCCAGGTTGTCACTCACCGGCAGGCTCGCCGCCGGGTAGTGGCTGTAGCTCGCTGGGCCTTGCTCGTGCTCCTGTGGCGAGGCTAGCCACACTTGCAAGCCGTGCAGGCACGAGCCATGGGCCAGGGCATCTGCGGGTGTGCGCTCGACATGGGTCACGCCGCTGCCAGCCGTCATCCAGCTGACATCGCCGGGGAGTACCCGCTGCTCCGAGCCGAGGCTGTCCTTGTGCAGGATCGCTCCCTCGAACAGGTAGGTCAGGGTCGACAGGCCGATGTGCGGGTGCTGGCGGATGTCCATACCATGCCCTGGGGCATAGTCGGTTTCGAGCATGTGGTCGAAAAACACGAATGGGCCGACGCTACGGCACTGGGCTGCCGGCAGCGGGCGCAGGATCGGCTGGCCCTCGACCGATTCGGCACGTGGGCGGATGATCAGGGGGCTGCTCATGCGGTGGGCTCCAGGCGTGGTGGAAATGCCTCAAGCATAGCGGTTTGCCCGCTGTGGCTGAACCGTCTGGATCGCCGACCGGTCTACTGTTTTCATCACCGGAGAAGGAAGCTGCCCATGATTGCCCGAGCGCTGGCCTGCGTGTTGTTGTCTGGCAGTTTGTGCCACGCGGCACTGGCGCGCGACTACCGCTACAGCGATGCTCACCTGCACTACGTCGACTTCTTCCAGGAAAGCGAAGGCATGCCGGCGTTGCTTAAGGCGATGGATGCTGCGGGCGTCGAGCAGTCGATGATTTCCGGCATCCCGGTGGCCAAGAAATGGCATGAAGACGAGCCCAAGCGCCCGCGCTATTACGCGGGTGACGACGCCGATGCCTACTGGTACAGCGCCACCGACACTTACGTGGTCGCAGCCCTGCAGCAGTTGCCGGTCGAGCAGCGCAAGCGCTTTCATCCGTTCCTGACCGGTTTCAACCCGGTGGACAAGAATGCCGTCAGCCATATTGAGCGCATGCTCGATCTGTACCCAGGGCTGTGGCAGGGCATTGGCGAGGTCTTCACCCGCCACGATGACCTCACGGCGCTGACCAGTGGGGACACGCCACGGGCCAACAACGAAGCCATGACGCGTATCTACCACCTGGCGGCGGAGCGTGACCTGCCGGTGCTCCTGCATTCCAACATCACCTCCAAGCGCGAGCGCAATCCACTGTACCTGGCGGAGATCGAAGAGCCGCTGCGCAATCACCCGCATACGCGCTTTATCTGGGCGCACGCCGGCAGCAGCATGGAGATCCACCGGCACCAGACACAGATGGACTTTTTACTGCCGGTGCTGACGCGGTTGCTGGAGGATTACCCGAACCTCTATGTCGACCTGTCGTGGAGTGTGTTGCAGCCTTACCTGCTGGACGACAAGGGTGTGCCGCGCAAGGAATGGCTGGCGTTGGTCGAGCGGTTCCCGGAGCGGTTCATGCTGGGGTCGGATGTGGTGGGGCGGTTTGGCAGCCTGGGGGAGCAGATGCACGGGTTCAGGCCGTTTCTGGATGCTTTGCCTGAGCATGTAGCGAACAAAGTAGCCCGCGATAACTTTCTGGCTGTGCTGCCCAGGCAAAAATAGGGGTTGCCCGTACGGGCTACACATGAAAACGCCCCGAACCAGTCGGGGCGTTTTCGATTACCGCATCAGCGTCTTACTTGCCTTCCCAGCGCTTGAGCACCAGGGTGGCGTTGGTGCCGCCGAAGCCGAAGCTGTTGCTCATGACCGTGTCGATCTTGGCGTTTTCTTCGGTTTTGCGCAGGATCGGCAGGTCAGCGACCTCCGGGTCCAGCTCGTCGATGTTGGCAGAGCCGGCGATGAAGTTGTTTTCCATCATCAGCAGGCAGTAGATCGCCTCGTGCACGCCAGCAGCGCCCAGCGAGTGACCCGACAGGCTCTTGGTCGAGCTGATCTTCGGTGCCTTGTCGCCGAATACTGCGCGAACGCCCTTGATCTCGGCAACGTCACCGACCGGGGTCGAGGTGCCGTGGGTGTTCAGGTAGTCGATCGGGGTGTCGACGGTGGACAATGCCTGCTGCATGCAGCGGATGGCACCTTCGCCACTCGGGGCAACCATGTCGTAGCCGTCGGAAGTGGCGCCGTAGCCAACGATTTCAGCGTAGATCTTGGCGCCACGGGCCAGGGCGTGTTCCAGCTCCTCGACCACCACCATGCCGCCACCGCCAGCGATGACGAAGCCATCACGGTCAGCGTCGTAGGCGCGAGAGGCCAGTTCCGGGGTTTCGTTGCGCTTGGTCGACAGGGCGCCCATGGCATCGAACAGGAACGACTGGCTCCAGTGCTCTTCTTCACCGCCACCGGCGAAGACGATGTCCTGCTTGCCCCACTGGATCTGCTCCAGGGCGGTACCGATGCAGTGTGCCGAGGTGGCGCAAGCCGACGAGATCGAGTAGTTGATGCCCTTGATCTTGAACGGGGTGGCCAGGCATGCCGAAACGGTGCTGCCCATGGTGCGGGTAACGCGGTATGGGCCGACGCGCTTGACGCCTTTCTCGCGCAGGGTGTCCAGCGCTTCCATCTGGTTCAGGGTCGAGGCGCCGCCGGAGCCAGCCACCAGGCCAGTACGCGGGCTGGAAACCTGCTCTTCGGTCAGGCCGGCGTCCTTGATCGCGTCCTGCATTGCCAGGTAGGCGTAGGCAGCGGCATGGCCGACGAAGCGGTAGACCTTGCGGTCGATCAGTTCTTCGAGGTTGAGGTCGATCGACCCGGAAACCTGGCTACGCAGCCCCATTTCCTTGTAATCCGGGTTGAAACGGATACCCGGACGGCTGTTGCGCAGGTTTTCGGTGACGGTAGCTTTGTCATTGCCCAGGCACGATACGATGCCCAGACCAGTGATAACGACGCGGCGCATGCGAATAACCCTTAGAAATTGTCAGTGGAAGTGAACACGCCGACCCGCAGGCCTTCGGCAGTGTAGATCTCACGGCCGTCGACGCTGACCGAGCCATCGGCGATGGCCATGTTCAGCTTGCCCTTCAGGACACGCTTGATCTGAATGTTGTAGGTGACTTTCTTGGCTTCGGGCAGTACCTGACCGAAGAACTTCACCTCGCCCGAGCCCAGGGCGCGGCCGCGGCCCGGCAGGCCTTGCCAACCGAGGAAGAAGCCAACCAGCTGCCACATGGCGTCGAGGCCCAGGCAGCCCGGCATGACCGGATCGCCTTCGAAGTGGCAGGCGAAGAACCACAGGTCCGGGGTGATATCCAGCTCGGCGACCAATTCACCTTTGCCGTACTTGCCGCCTTCTTCGCTGATATGGGTGATGCGATCGACCATCAGCATGTTCGGCGCGGGCAGTTGCGCATTACCTGGGCCGAACAGCTCACCGCGACTGCAGCGCAGCAGGTCTTCCCGAGTAAAGGCGTGTTGTTTGGTCATGCGAGCTCCTCAATAACCCCCTGTGGCAGGGGATGAATCTTCCCGGCCGGCCCGAAAACCAACGGCTTCGAGACGGCAGCCTACAGGTAGACTATTGCGTTGTGGTGAAAGTCACAGCGCACCTGCCGAAAGAAGTACAGGTGTGCACTGAAACGTCTATTTTCAGGTCCGATGAAGGTCCTGTCCAGTGTTTAAGACTGCCGCACTTTAGCATTTATCGCCAGTCGCGGTTGTCTGACCGGGCAACCAGCGTTGCAGCACCCGCTGCAGTTCGGTGCGACGCAAGGGTTTGCTCAGGTAGTCGTCCATGCCGGCGGCCATGCAACGCTCGCGGTCGCCCTGCAAGGCATTGGCGGTCAAGGCGATGATCGGTAGGCCGGCGCCGTTGGGCAGCTGGCGTATGCGCCGGGTAGCTTCGTAGCCATCCAGGTGCGGCAGGCGGCAGTCCATCAGCACAGCGGCAAAGCGCTGCCGGCCAACCAGGTCGACCGCCTCCAGGCCGTCTTCGGCCGTGCATACCGCCAGGCCCAGACTGCGCAGCATGGCTTCGATGACACTTTGGTTGACCGGATTGTCCTCTACCAGCAGTACCTGATCGTTGTCAGACACCGTGGTTGGCGCAGCTGCTGGCGTCGTCAGCGCGACGGGGGCAGGGCTGGCGAGGGCCAGCGGCATCTCCAGGGTAAAGGTGGAACCCAGGCCTTCACGGCTTTCACCGCGCAGCTTGCCGCCCATGCGCTCGGCAAGGGTGCGGGCGATGGACAGCCCTAGCCCGGTACCGCCATACCGGCGGGAAATCGAGCTGTCAGCCTGCTGGAACGCAACGAACATCATCTCCAGGCGGGCGCTGTCAATGCCGATACCGGTGTCGCGCACGCTGCAGGTCAGCCAGATCAGCTGCCGGTCGAGTACCTGCCAGCGCGCCTCCACCTGCACTTGCCCGCGTTCGGTGAATTTCAGGGCGTTGCCGATCAGGTTCAGCAGGATCTGGCGGATGCGCGTGGGGTCGCCGTTCACCTGCAGTCGCCCGATACCGGGCGGCAGTTGCAGGTGCAGGCCCAGGCCGCGCTGCTGGGCGCTGTGCTGGAACGACTGGACGCTGCTGGTGATCAGCTCGGCGAGGTTGAAGTCGATGTGTTCCAGTTGCAGCGCGGCGCGCTCGATGCGCGAGAAGTCGAGGATGTCATTGATGACTTTCAGCAAATGCCCGGTGGATTCGCTGGCCACTGCGGTGTAGTCGGCCTGTTCGTTGCTCAGTGGCGTGGTTTCCAGCAATTGCAGCATGCCCAGCACGCCATTCATCGGGGTGCGCAGCTCATGGCTCATCATCGCCAGGAAGTCCGATTTGGCACGGTTGGCCTGTTCGGCCTCCTCACGGGCCTGGATCAGCTCGGCAATGGCCTGCTTCTGTTCGTCACTGGCCTGCTCCAAGGCGCTGGCCAGGTTGTTGATGTGGCGCGCCAGGTGGCCCAGTTCGCTGTCGTCGACCACTGGCAAGGGGGTGTTGTACTCGCCTTGCTGGATTGCCTTGACCGCATGCCCCATGTCGCTGATCGGCTTGGCCAGGCTCAAGGCCAGGCGACGCGCCAATATAAAGGTGAACAGCAGGGCGAACAGCGCCAGGATGCCGGCCTTGATCACGATTTCCTGTTGGCGTTGGCTGAAGGCGTCATCAGACATGCCGACGATCACCCGGCCCAGATAATCATCGCCAATGGCGGGTGAGGCGGCCTTGCCCTGCTGCAGGAAGTCGCTGTCCAGGCGGATTTGCTGCAGGCGTATGGGCGCCTGGAACACCTCGACACGTTGCGCGCGGTTAGCGCTCTCGTCGGACTGCTCGACGTACACAAGGATGTGGTTGCGGCTGTCCTGCACCTCGAGAAAGCGCACGTGCGGGATACTGAGGGTGGCACGCATCAGGCCTTCGAGCACTTCGTTGTTGCCTGAGATCACCCCGTACTCCGAGGCTGGGGCCAGCTGGTTGGCGATCAGTTGCCCGGTGTGGTTAAGCTCCTGGCGCAGGTCCTGGATCCGCACGAAGGTGAAGAAGCTGATCAGCAGCAAGGTCAGCAGCAGGGCAGGGCCCAGGCTGATGATTTGCGTGCGGGTGTGGATGTCCCAGCTCAGGCCTTTGCTCATGGGGTGGGCTCTCCTTCTGCCAGGGCCTTGGCGGCGGCGTTCGGATCGATCGGTTGCAGGCCCAGGGCGCGCGCCACCTGCTGGTTGCCACTGACGCCGAAGCGTGCCGGGTACAGGCTGCGCGGCCAGCGCCCTGGCGGCTGGTCGAGCAACTGGTCAAGTACTGCCAGCCAGTCCTCCTGGTCGCTGTAGGTGCTGGCCAAGGCGCCGGCGCGAACAAAGCCGGCGTTCGGGCCGATCAGCGCCATCTGACGGCCATAACTGCTCAACAGCAGGTTCTTTGCAGTCTTGGAGTTGTACAGGTCCGGGTCATCCAGGCCCAGCAATACATCACTGTTACCCAGCAGGTGCTGCAGGGGGCGGCTGTCACGCAGGTCGGGCCAGGCCTGGGCAATGATCTCCAGGCCTAACGGTCGAGCCGCATGGCGCAGCTCTTCAAGCAGGAACCCACTGTGCTCGCCGTACAGCACTCCAATGCGCTGTGCCTGCGGCAGCAGGTAGCGCGCAAGGCGCAGTTGCCGGCCCAACGGCGGGTCACTCCACAGCAGGGTGAGGAACGCTGGGCGCGACTTTCCCAGGCGCTGCTCAGCCTGTACCCGGCTTATGCGCATGGCCAGCGCTGGCGGGCCGGCGTTTTCACCCAGCCGCCATTCCAGGGCGGCATTGTCCATCAGAATCAGGCGCTGGCCAGTTTTGAGCTTGCCAGGGCTTGGCAGGTCGGCTGTGGTCTGGAAATGCACATGATCGCCCGGCCGACGGCTTTCGAGTGCGGCGACGAAACTGCGGATGCCAGGCTGGTCTTGCGCGCCTACCAGCAGAATTTCGCTGGCGGACAACGGCCCCAAGGGCCACAGGCACAGCAGCAACAGGCGCAGCACCAAGGCCATCAGAACGCCAGCTCCGCGCTGAAGCTGAGGCGGTGGCGGCTGTCGTAGCGGTTCTGCACGGTCGTGGTCGGTTCGTCGTCCAGGCGCTGCTGCCACAGCGCCGCCAGTTCCAGGTTGCTGCCCTGCACCCGAAAGCGTTTGGCCACGCGCATGTCCAGGCGCTCGTAGCGGTACTGGTTGAGCGCATCGTCACCGTAGTAGAACAGCGCACTCGACCAGCCATCGCCCCATTCGCGCATCCAGCCGACCGAGCCGCTGTTGCGGGCGGTGAGGCGGCGGTCGTCGGGGTTGCTGGCCCAGGCATCGACATAGGCATAGGTCAGGCGCAGGCGGTCACGCAGGGTGGGCCGCCAGTCCAGTTGCGTCTCGCTGCCGCTGAACCGGGCCTTGTTGGCGTTGCTGGCGATGTACTGGTTGTTCTTCAGGGGCTCGCTGATCATGCCGGTGATCTCGTCATAGAACAGCTTCACATCCATGCTCAGGTCGATGTCGCTGAAGTAGCCGTTGTAGCCCAGTTCGCGCGAGCGCATGCGCTCCTGGTCGAGGTCGCCCGGGCCGCGGGTCTTGACGAAATACTCGCCGTGCTGCTGGCCGAACACGTCGCGGCTGAGGTTTTTGACCGTGTAGCTCCAGTTGATGTTGTTCTCGAACATGTCGGGCGAGCGCACCGCCTCGGAATACACTGCGCGCAGGCCGTGGCGCGGGGTGATCAGGTAGTTGACCGCTACGCGCGGCGTCAGCGAACTGCCCGACAGACGCGAATCTTCGAGCATGGCCCCGCCCTGCAAGATCCAGTGCTCGTCAGCGCGCCATTCCAGCTGGCCGAACAGGCGCCAGGTCTGGTCATCGATGCTGCCGTTGAAGTAAGTCTGCGAGTCGGCACGATCATAGCGGTAGTTCACCCCACTGAGCAGGCGCAGGCTGTCGGTGAGGCTGAGGGTGTCCTGGATTTCCAGGTCATAGCGGGTTTCGCGCGTGCTCTGGTCGACATCGCCGCACACCGCACTGCTGCCGCCCTGGTTGTTCCACTGATCCTTGATGGCATCGACCAGCGCTTGTTCAGCAGGGTTGTTGCTGGGCGGCGGGTTGTTGGCACCGCGTGCCACCAGCTCGGCGTAGTTGGGGTTCATCTGCCACAGCCGGGTCAGTTCGGGGCTGAACGACAACGCGGCATCACAGGCCCGCCAGACCTGTTGGCGGTCAAAGTGTTGGGCAGAACCCTGCACATACAGGCTGTGATCGGGGTTGAAATCGATGTTCCAGCGTACCGACCCTGCGTAGTCCTTGGCATTGACGTCGGCATTGTCGCCGCGCTGGGTGACGTAGGGGAAGACAGGTTGGTAGGTGTAAGGCCGCTGGTTGCTGCCTTCTTTTGCCGCCAGTTGCCATTCCAGGGTCTGGTTCAGCGACAGATTGTGGCTGGCACTGAGGTTGAAACGGGTCAGCCGGCGGCTGTCCCGGTAATCCTGGCCGAACGGGTCGTGGTCGAAACCGTCGTCCTGCTGGCCCGACAGTGACAGGCGCATGTCGCCGCCCTCCCAGCCGAAGCCGTGGCTGGCATAGAAGTCATTGATGCCGTCCTCACCTCGGGTCACCTTCAGCCGTGTGCCGTGGCTGTCGGCAGGGTTGCGGGTGAGAATGTTGACCACCGCCATCAGCGCGTTGGCGCCGTAGCTGACCGTGTTGGGGCCGCGGAACGCCTCGATGCGCTCGATGTCTTCCATGGCCAGGGGGATGTCGCTCCAGTCCACCGTGGCCAGGCCTGCACGGTACACCGAGCGGCCATCGATCAGCACCTGCATGCGCCGTGCTTCGCTGGCGTTGCTGCCGTGGTAGTTGACCGTCGGCTGGTTGCCGGCACCGTAGCCGATCATCATGCCCGGTACCAGGCGCAGCAGTTCGGGGATGTCACGTGCGCCGCTGGCGCGGATCAGTTCGCTGTCGAGCACGGTCATGCTGCCCGGGACTGCCGCCGGGGATTGTTTCAGGCGCGTGGCGGTCAGAACCTGCGGCAGGTCACTGTTGTCGATGAACAGGTCGTCGCCCATGGCCGGGCCACCGAGCAAGGCAGTCAGTATCAGCAGGCGCGGGAACGGGGGCGTGCCAGGGAACACGGGGGGGCCTTGTATCAGGAATGGAACAGGCATGGTAACTGACCTTGGCGTATTTTCCAGTGATCTGCGGCGGTTTTGCAGCGTGTCTGTCCTGACGCTTTATGGGGGCGAAAATCGAGCGCCGCCCGGGCGGCGCATCGCGAGCCAGCTCGCGCCTACAGGGGTTGCAACGTGGCCATGACAGTGTCATCTGCGTTGCTGGCCTTGGCGCAAGGCAGGCGAGCCGTATAATGACGGGGTCGCCACTTAACTTTTGGCTTTAACGGATTGGATATGACTGAACAGCAACCTGTTGCAGTTCTGGGAGGCGGCAGCTTCGGCACCGCCGTGGCGAACCTGCTGGCGCAAAACGGTGTGCCGGTGCGCCAATGGATGCGCGACCCGGCGCAGGCCGAGGCCATGCGCGTCAACCGCGAAAACCCGCGCTACCTCAAGGGCATCCGCCTGCATGATGGCGTGGAGCCGGTCAACGACCTGCTGGGCACCTTGCAGGCCAGCGCGTTGATTTTTGTCGCCCTGCCATCCAGCGCCTTGCGCAGTGTGCTGGCGCCCCACGCCGAGCTGTTGCGGGGCAAGGGCCTGGTCAGCCTGACCAAGGGGATCGAGGCGCAAAGCTTCAAACTGATGAGCCAGATCCTTGAAGAGATCGCCCCCGATGCCCGCATCGGCGTGCTGTCGGGCCCCAACCTGGCCCGCGAGATCGCCGAACATGCGCTGACTGCCACGGTGGTCGCCAGTGAGGACGAACAGCTCTGCCAGCAAGTGCAGGCCGTACTGCATGGGCGTACCTTCCGTGTCTACGCCAGCGCCGACCGCTTCGGCGTCGAGCTGGGCGGGGCGCTGAAAAACGTCTATGCCATTATCGCGGGCATGGCCGTGGCCTTGGGCATGGGCGAGAACACCAAGAGCATGCTGATTACCCGGGCCTTGGCCGAGATGACCCGCTTTGCCGTCAGCCAGGGTGCCAACCCCATGACCTTCCTTGGCCTGGCCGGTGTGGGTGACCTGATCGTCACCTGCTCCTCGCCCAAGAGCCGCAACTACCAGGTGGGCCATGCGCTGGGTCAGGGCCTGAGCCTGGAGCAGGCGGTCAACCGCCTGGGCGAAGTGGCCGAAGGCGTCAACACCCTCAAGGTGCTCAAGGCCAAGGCGCAGGAGGTGCAGGTGTACATGCCGCTGGTGGCCGGCCTGCATGCCATCCTGTTCGAAGGCCGCACGTTGAACCAGGTGATCGAGCACCTGATGCGCGCCGAGCCCAAGACCGATGTCGATTTCATTTCCATCAGCGGTTTCAACTGAGCCCTTGGCGGCTCTGACACGAGCAAGGAGCAACACATGAACGATACGCCCGAACGCGCCCAGCGTGAGTCGATCATCCTGCGGGTCCTGTGGATGCTGGTGTTCCTGGTAGTCTGGCAACTGGCCGAATTGCTGCTCGGCGGCCTGGTGCTGGTGCAACTGATCTACCGCCTGGTGTATGGCGCGCCCAGCGCCAGCCTGATGAACTTCGGCGACAGCCTGAGCCAATACCTGGCGCAGATCGGCCGCTATGGCAGCTTCCACACTGAGCAGAAGCCCTGGCCGTTTGCCGACTGGCCAGCACCGCGTGCTCCGGAAGGCGAGGCGCCGCATGCCGTGGCCCCGGCCCCGCACCCGGTGCGGGACGAGGAACCCAAGCTGTGAAGCTGTGGGTGCTGCGCCACGGTGAGGCAGAGCCGCGGGCCAATACCGATGCCGAGCGCCGCCTGACCGCCCATGGCCGCGAGCAGGTGCTGCACAGCGCTGCTCGCCTGTTGGGGCAGCCGTTGCAGGCGATCATCGCCAGCCCCTACGTGCGCGCCCAGCAAACGGCCGCGCTGGTGCATGACACGCTGGGTTTCAGGGAGCCGGTGCGCACCGTGCCCTGGCTGACGCCAGAGCATGATGTGCAGCAGGTGATCGGCGAAATCGAACGGCTGGGCCTGGAGCATGTACTGCTGGTCAGCCACCAGCCGCTGGTAGGCACCTTGGTTGGCGCGCTGGAGCATGGTCATCAGCAGCAACCGGCGGCCATGAGCACTGCCAGCCTGGCGGAGCTGGAAGGGGATTGGCCACTGGCCGGGCTGATGACCCTCCGGGCGATCAACCCACCGGTGTGATGCCCCCGCAGATCGACAAGGCAACTGGCATTTTTGTCAGTTGTCGCACTTGATGGCCTCTTGCTAGCGTTGCCTCAAAGCAATCAGGCAGGGAGCAACGGATGAGCGGTGACATGCGGGAGCTGTTGAGTTCCCTTGACCTGCAACCCACCGTAGACAAAGTGGGGCAAGGTATTGCGCTGGACTTTGCCCAGTACAGCCTGCTGCGCGATTCGGCCGACGCCAAGCTCTACCAACTGCTGCACAAGGTCAACGGCAACGGCAAGCTGGAACCTGCTACCAGGCAGCAAAGCGAGCAAGACCTGCGCACGCTTCAGGACGCCTGCCTGCGAGTCTCCCACCTGCTGCAAACCAGTTGTCTGGCGTTGCGCCGCCTGCAGCTGGACTTTCAGGACCAGCGCCTGGCCCGTGAGGCGTTGGAAAGCCAGTTGGCCTACATGCAGGCCTGCTTGCGCCGGTCTCTGGCCAGCTTCGACCGCTCGGCGTGACCTGATAGCCCTCGTCGATGACCTTTCCGGATGTTGCTCAATGGCGCCCCGATGCCGACAATGAGCCATCATCTTCCGTCTGGACCAGGCGCCATGTCGCAGCAGATCTTCTTCGCTCATGCCAACGGTTTCCCTTCGGCCACGTATGGCAAGCTGTTCGCTGCCCTGGCGCCGGACTACCAGGTGCAGCACCTGGCCCAGCATGGGCACGATCCGCGCTTTCCGGTAGACGACAACTGGCAGAGTCTGGTCGATGAGCTGCTGCATCACCTGGCACAGCAGGACCAGCCCATCTGGGGGGTCGGGCATTCGCTAGGCGGGGTGTTGCACCTGCACGCTGCATTGCGTCGTCCTGAGTACTACCGCGGGGTGGTAATGCTCGACTCGCCGGTGCTTACCCGTGCTGACCAGTGGCTGCTGCGCACCGCCAAGCGTTTTGGCTTCATTGACCGCATCACGCCCGCCGGGCGCACGCTGGGGCGGCGCGAAGTCTTTAGTGACCGCGACAGTGCCCGGGACTACTTTGCCGGCAAATCACTGTTTCGCCATTTTGACCCAGACTGCCTTGAAGCCTATGTCGAACATGGCTTGCAGGCGATGGAGCAGGGACTGCAATTGCGCTTCGATCCCGCCACCGAAATCAGTATCTACCGCAGCATCCCGCACACCAGCCCCGCGCCTGCCCGGCAGTTGCAGGTGCCGCTGGCCATGGTGCGCGGCCAGCGCAGCAACGTCATTCGCCGTCACCACACCCTGGCGGTGCGCGGCATGCCCAAAGGCGAATATCACAGTGTGCCCGGCGGGCACATGTTCCCGTTGGAGCGCCCGACCGACACCGCCAGCCTGATCAAGGGCCTGTTCGACCGCTGGAGCCAGGTATGAGCGCGCAGGTGGAGGAAGTCCGTCTGAGCCTGGGCCATATCGAACTGGCGGCTCACCTGTTCGGCCCCGAAGACGGGCTGCCGGTGATTGCCCTGCATGGCTGGCTGGATAACGCCAATAGCTTCGCCCGCCTGGCGCCGCAACTGAAGGGCCTGCGGATCGTCGCCCTGGACCTGGCCGGGCACGGTTACTCGGAACATCGCCCGCCTGGCGCCGGCTATGCCTTGGCCGATTATGCCCACGACGTGCTGCGGGTTGCCGAGCAGCTGGGTTGGCAGCGTTTCGGCCTGCTAGGCCATTCGCTGGGCGCAATCATTTCGGTACAACTGGCCGGCGCCTTGCCCGACCGGGTCAGCCACCTGGCGCTGATCGACGGGGTCATCCCGCCAACCGGTGCCGAGCAGGACGCTGGCGAACGGTTAGGGATGGCCCTGCAAGCCCAGCTGCGGCTGGATGGCAAACGCAAGTCGGTGTACGCCACCCTGGAAGAAGGCGTGCATGCCCGGATGAAAGGCATGGTCGCGGTCAGCCGTGAGGCTGCCGAATTGCTGGCGCAACGTGGCCTGATGCCAGTGCCCGGGGGTTACAGCTGGCGCAGTGACAGCCGCCTCACCCTGCCATCGCCGGTGCGCCTGAGTGAAGCCCAGGCCATGGCCCATGTGCGCCGGGTGCGTTGCCCGGCGCTGTTGGTGGTGGCCGCTGAAGGTATGCTGGCGCGCCACGCCGCGTTGCTGGAGCAGCTACCCTTTGAGCAGGCGACGCTGCCCGGTGGCCATCACCTGCACCTGAATGACCAGCAGGGCGCGGCCCTTGTCGCAGACTGTATCAATCGCTTCTTTGGCTTTGCTTGACTTGCACCGGACAAGTGTCGAGGCTTGGCGGGTTGAACAGGGAGACAACCATGCAACTGCCAGACATCCTGGAGCTTCATTTCGGCGCCGCGCGCCGCCTGGTTCGCCAATGAGCGCGCCTGTTGCCATCCGTAATGCTGTCGTCGCCTGCCTGGCGCTTGCCAGCCCGGTATTGTGGGCCGGCAGCCTGCCGGTGCCGGTGGACGCAAAGGTTGTTGACCAGCGCCCGGCCGTGGAGCAGGAACGCGTCTACCCCATGGGCCCGCTGCGCAAGATCAGCGGTCGTCTGCGGGTCGATAACAAAGTCGAGAGCCGGGGGCAGGTCAGCTCGGTCACCTACGAACTGCCGGTCGAACGTACAGCCCGTGAAGCCTTCACCAGTGCCCGCGAAGCACTGCAGCGTGATGGGGGTTACCCATTGTTCTGGTGCCAGGGTCGCGATTGCGGCGAGGCCAGCCTGTGGGGCAACGATGTGTTCGCCAATGCCCGCCTCAACGGTGGTGACGAGCAGCAGGCGTTCATCCTGCTACGCCGCTCGGCAGCCGAGGCCGACACGCTGGTCGCGCTGTACAGCGTTACCCGCGGCAACCGCCGTGCCTACCTGCATGTGGAGGAGTTCGTCGCCGCCAGCCCGCTGGGCGAGCTTCTGCCAACCGCCGCCACGGTGCTGCGCGAAATGCGCGACACCGGCAAGCTCGACTACCCTGACCTTGCGGCGCCGCAAGACGCCTGGGTGAACCTGCTGGCCCGCAGCCTGAACCTCGACAGCACCTTGCGCGCCAGCCTAAGCGGCGCCCAGGCTGAAGCCTGGCGTGAGGCGCTGGTCAAGGCAGGCGTACGCAATGGCCGCCTTGAAGTCGGCAGCGCACCCACCGATGGCCTGCACCTTGAATTGATCCGTTGAACGAGCGCCACCATGGTTAACAATGACCGCCTGCTGATCCAGATTCTGCTGCTGGCCTTGCTGGGTGCCGGCCTTTGGGTGATGGCACCGTTCATTTCTGCATTGCTGTGGGGGGCTATCCTGGCTTTTGCCAGCTGGCCGTTGATGCGCTTGCTGACGCGTGTGCTGGGCGGCCGTGAAACCCTGGCGGCCAGCCTGCTGACCACGGCCTGGATACTGATCGTGGCACTGCCGCTGGTGTGGCTGGGGTTCAACCTGGCCGATCATATTCGCGATGCTACGGCGTTTGTGCGTGACGTGCAGGTCGACGGGCTGCCCGATGCGCCGGCCTGGCTGGGTGGCATTCCATTTGTGGGCGAGCGCCTGGTCAACGGGTGGCAATCCCTGGACCAGCAGGGCGCAGCCCTGCTGGCCTCGGCCAAGCCCTACTTCGGGCAAGTGGGCAACTGGTTGCTGGCGCGCAGTGCGCAGATTGGCAGCGGCGTGCTGGAACTGACCCTGAGCCTGGTGTTCGTGTTCTTCTTCTACCGCGACGGGCCGCGCCTGGCAGCATTCGTGCTGCGCTTGCTGCACCGCCTGGTGGGCGAGCGCGCCGAGTATTACCTGGAACTGGTAGCCGGTACCGTTCAGCGGGTGGTCAACGGGGTAATCGGCACGGCGGCTGCGCAGGCCGCGCTGGCGCTGATCGGCTTTCTGATCGCGGGGGTACCCGGCGCGATCGTGCTGGGCCTGGTGACCTTCATGCTCAGCCTGATCCCCATGGGCCCGCCACTGGCCTGGATCCCGGCCACTGCCTGGCTGGTGTGGAAGGGCGAATACGGCATGGCGGTGTTCCTGGGTATCTGGGGCACCTTCGTCATCAGCGGCGTGGACAACGTGCTCAAGCCCTACCTGATCAGCCGTGGCGGCAACCTGCCGCTGGTGATCGTGCTGCTGGGCGTATTCGGAGGCTTGCTTGCCTTTGGTTTCATTGGCCTGTTCATCGGCCCGACCTTGCTGGCGGTAGGTTACAGCCTGCTGCTGGACTGGAGCCGTAACGCGGCGCAACAGCCGCCACAACAGTAAGTCCGCGCCGGCCTCTTTGCGAGCGTGCCCGCGAAGAGGCCGTTACAGGCAGACCCAGCGCTGATCTTTACGCATTCTTTATCCCCACGCCCATCCCCCGATCTCGCC
>NZ_JBWKXT010000054.1:10168-42330 GCF_059423245.1 Pseudomonas sp. GW460-LB5 | reverse complement strand
CCGCCACCCCCGCCGCCACCTTGCGGCCTGGGGATATGTTCGCCGGCAGTGAATTCCTTGTTGCCGGGGTGCACAACGGTCTGTTTACCCCCACGACCGTGGTGGAGCACGGGTTCGTCGATGTCGCGGCCCGGAATGCTGATCTGCTCGCCATGTTCCATGTCCATGATGGAACGGCGGCTTACCGCCTCTTCGACGGCTTTCTTGATGTGTTCACGGTACCGCCGCAGGAAGCGCTGGCGGTTGACCGTGCTCTTGTTCTTGCCGTTCAGGCGTCGGTCTATAACGTAGCTCATGGTCCCTCCGGTGACTGGATGCAGCTGCAAGCCACGAGCTTCAAGCTGCAAGAAAGAGCAGCCACCGCGGCTGCAAGCTGTGGCGTAGACAGAAGCGCCGACGCCGGGCAGCTTGCAGCTTGCGGCTAGAAGCTTGCCGCTTTATTGCGATTTCCTGACCCGCAGGTACCATTCCGACAGCAGGCGAACCTGTTTGTCGGTGTAGCCACGCTCCACCATGCGCGTGACGAAGTCGTTGTGTTTCTGTTGGTCTTCCTTGCTGGCCTTGGCGTTGAAGCTGATGACCGGCAGCAGGTCTTCGGTGTTGGAGAACATTTTCTTCTCGATCACCACCCGCAGCTTTTCATAGCTCAGCCAGCTCGGGTTCTTCCCGTTGTTGTTGGCACGGGCACGCAGCACGAAGTTGACGATTTCGTTGCGGAAATCTTTCGGGTTGCTGATACCGGCCGGTTTCTCGATCTTCTCCAGCTCTTCGTTGAGGGCGATGCGGTTGAGGATTTCGCCGGTCTCCGGATCGCGGTACTCCTGGTCCTGGATCCAGAAGTCGGCGTACAGCACGTAGCGGTCGAAAATGTTCTGGCCGTATTCGCTGTAGGACTCCAGGTAGGCGGTCTGGATTTCCTTGCCGATAAATTCGATATAGCGCGGTGCCAGGTACTCCTTCAGGTAGCGCAGGTAGCGTTCGCGCACTTCGGCAGGGAACTGTTCCTGTTCGATCTGCTGTTCAAGCACATACAGCAGGTGAACCGGGTTGGCCGCAATTTCGTGTGGGTCGAAGTTGAAGACTTTGGAAAGGATCTTGAAGGCGAAGCGGGTCGACAGGCCGTTCATGCCCTCGTCGACGCCTGCCGAGTCCCGGTACTCCTGGATCGACTTGGCCTTGGGGTCGGTGTCCTTGAGGTTCTCGCCGTCGTAGACGCGCATCTTCGAGTAGATGTTGGAGTTCTCTGGCTCCTTGAGGCGCGAAAGTACCGTGAACTGGGCGAGCATCTTGAGGGTGTCTGGCGCGCAGTGGGCCTTGGCCAGCGAGCTGTTGATCAGCAACTTGTCGTAGATCTTGATCTCATCGCTGACGCGCAGGCAGTACGGCACCTTGACGATGTAGATCCGGTCGATGAACGCCTCGTTGTTCTTGTTGTTGCGGAAGGTGTGCCACTCCGATTCGTTGGAGTGGGCCAACAGGATGCCGGTGTAGGGAATGGCACCCAGCCCCTCGGTACTGTTGTAGTTACCTTCCTGGGTGGCCGTGAGCAGTGGGTGCAGGACCTTGATCGGGGCCTTGAACATCTCGACGAATTCCATCAGGCCCTGGTTGGCCCGGCACAGCGCGCCCGAATAGCTGTAGGCATCGGCGTCGTTCTGCGGGAATTCCTCAAGCTTGCGAATATCGACCTTGCCGACCAGGGCGGAAATGTCCTGGTTGTTCTCGTCGCCCGGCTCGGTCTTGGCGATGGCGATCTGGTTGAGGATCGATGGGTACAGCTTGACCACTTTGAACTTGCTGATGTCGCCGCCGAACTCCTGCAGGCGTTTGGTGGCCCAGGGCGACATGATGGTGTTCAGGTAGCGCCGCGAGATGCCGTACTCTTCCTCGAGGATGGCCCCGTCTTCGGTAGCGTTGAACAGTCCCAGGGGCGACTCGAATACCGGCGAGCCCTTGATGGCATAGAACGGTACCTTTTCCATCAGCTGCTTGAGTTTTTCGGCCAGCGACGATTTACCGCCGCCCACCGGACCCAGCAGATAGAGGATTTGTTTCTTTTCTTCCAGGCCTTGGGCGGCGTGGCGGAAATAAGACACGATCTGGTCGATGCACTCTTCCATGCCATGGAAGTCGGCAAAGGCCGGATAGCGGCGGATAACCTTGTTGGAGAAGATGCGCGACAGCCTGGAGTTGGTAGAGGTGTCGATCAGCTCTGGCTCACCGATGGCCAGCAACAGCCGTTCGGCCGCCGATGCGTAGGCACTGCGATCCTCTTTGCACAGCTCGAGGTACTCCTGCAGCGAGAGTTCTTCCTGGCGCGTGGACTCGAAACGTTGTTGGAAGTGGCTAAAAATACTCATGACGTCACCTCGCTCGATACGTGGAGACGACGCCGGATCAGTCAGCTGATGCTGGCATGCAACCGGTTTTGCCGGCTGCTGTATACCCCCCAGAACACCCTGTAACGCTACCGATGACCCGCACGCCGGTGTACCGGCTCTCCCCTTTTTCTGGATGGCCTGCGCTTAAGAATAGTTGGTTATCGGCAAGTTCAAGGGGGAGGGGCGGAGAAGTTGCGAACTACCGTTCGTCAGATAAGCCGCAAGCCCGCACAGGGCGCGGGCTGCAGTAGAAATGAAAATTTTTATTCGGCGGTGCCTTGGGCGATCTCGGCCGGGTAGGTGGCGCGCCACAGTTCAAAGCCGCCGTCCACGCTGTACACGTCGGAAAAGCCCTGGCCGACCAGGTATGCGGCAGCGCTCTGGCTGGAATTGCCGTGATAGCAGACCACCAGGGTAGGTGCATCGAGGTCGGCGTTGCGGATGAAATCGGCAACCGAATGGTTATCCAGGTGCCGGGCACCGGTGATATGGCCGGCGGCGAAGGCTTGGGAGTCGCGAATGTCGACGACGACCGCACCTTCTTGCTTGCGAAGCTCCAAGGCCTGCTCGGGAGGGATGCGCTTGAATTCGCTCATGGGTACTACTTCCTTCAGGTGTGGTCGTTGAGTGTAGTGGGTTGTGCCGGCTGGCGCAGGGTGCCGTCGTCGGCGCAGTCACAACGGTGGTATTCGCCGCTGTCGACGTTGTACAAGGTCATGGCGCCGCCCCACACGCAGCCGGTGTCCAGGGCGATAACGCCTGGCTCGTTGACCCGGCCTTCGAGGGCAGCCCAGTGGCCGAAAATGATCTTCACATGCCGCGAGCGGCGGTCCTTGTGGGCAAACCAGGGCTTGTAGCCCTTGGGCGCGGTGCCCAGGCCTTCCTTGCTCTTGAGGTCAAGTTTCCCCTCGGCGGTGCAGAAGCGCATGCGTGTGAAGTAATTGGTAATGACCCGCAGGCGTTCGATGCCGGAGAGGTTCTTGCTCCACTTTTTCGGCTCGTTGCCGTACATGCCGTCGAGGTATAGCTTCAGGCGGCCGTCGTCGCGCAATACTTCTTCCACCTCAGCCGCAAGACCAAGGGCCTGGCCGAGCGTCCACTGCGGCGGGATGCCGGCGTGCGACATGGCGATACCCCTTGCCTCGTCGTAATGCAGCAGTTTTTGCTGGCGCAGCCAGTGGAACAGCTGGTCGGCATCCGGTGCTTCGATGATCTCGCGCAGCGTGTCGCTTTTCTTCAGGCGCTCGACGTTGTACCAGGCGGCCAGCAGGTGCAGGTCATGGTTGCCGAGCACGCACACCAGCGACTGGCGTATCGAATACAGAAAACGCAGGGTTTCCAGTGAATCGGGGCCGCGGTTGACCAGGTCACCGACCAGCCACAGGCGGTCAACGGCCGGGTTGAAACTGACACGTTCCAGCAGGCACTTGAGGGGCTGCAGGCAGCCCTGCAGATCACCGACGGCGTAGGTTGCCATCAGTGCAGCGCCCCGGGCACTGCGAGGCGGAAGGGGGCGATCTCGGCGTCGAAGCGCTTACCGTCTTCGGCGAACATCTGATAACTGCCTTGCATGGTGCCCACCCGGGTGGTGATCACCGCACCGCTGCTGTAAGTATGGCTCTGGCCCGGGTCGATGTTGGGCTGTTGGCCCACCACGCCTGAGCCCCGTACTTCCTCGACCTCGCCGTCACCATTGGTGATCAGCCAGTGGCGTGACAGCAGCTTGGCTTTCAGCGAGCCTTTGTTCTGGACGGTGATGGTGTAGGCGAAAGCGAAACGACTGTTTTCCGGGTCGGATTGTTCTTTCAGGTAGCGAGTCACGACGTTGACGTCGATTTGATAGCGGGGGTCGGACATGCAAGGGCCTTGGGCGAGCTGACGCAATAATGCAGTCTAGGCCATTGGGAGGGGGGAGGGCCAGCGGTGTGGGGCTTGTGGTCTTTGTTGTCAGCGCCGGCCTCTTAGCGGGTGAACCCGCTCCCACAGGAATTGCACAGTATTCGAAGGCTGTGGCGTACCTGTGGGAGCGGGTTTACCCGCGAAGAGGCCGGTACAAGCGATATCAGGCTTGCTGATCAGCCAACTGGTCAGCCAGGCGCACAAAGGCCGCCAGGTCCAGCTGTTCGGGACGCAAGCTGCCATCCACGCCGGCTGCCTCGATGGCCGCGCTGTCGAGCAGGCCTTTGAGGGTGTTGCGCAGTGTCTTGCGACGCTGGTTGAACGCTTCGCGAACGACGCGCTCCAGCAGCAGGTGGTCCTTGGCCGGGAACGGCAGCACCTCGTGCGGCACCAGGCGCACGATGGCCGAGTCCACTTTTGGCGGCGGGTTGAAGGCACCAGGGCCCACGTTGAACAGGTGCTCGACGCGGCAGTGGTACTGCACCATGATCGACAAGCGCCCCCAGTCACCACCGCCTGGGCCTGCGGCCATGCGCTCGACCACTTCCTTTTGCAGCATGAAGTGCATGTCGCGGATCAGCCCGGCATGGCTGAGCAGGTGGAAGATCAGTGGGGTGGAAATGTTGTAGGGCAGGTTGCCTACCACCTTGAGGCTGCGCGGCGGTACGCCCAACTGGTTGAAGTCGAACTTCAGGGCGTCGCCCTGGTGCAGGCGGAAGTTAGTGCGGCCAGCGAACTTGTGCTGCAGGATCGGCACCAGGTCCTTGTCCAGCTCCACCACGTCCAGTTGTGCACCGCTGCCCAGCAGGCCTTCGGTCAGGGCGCCCTGGCCTGGGCCGATTTCCAGCAGGTGTTCGCCAGCCTTGGCGTTGATGGCACGCAGGATGCGGTCGATGATGCCGGCGTCGTGCAGGAAGTTCTGGCCGAAGCGCTTGCGCGCCCGGTGTTGGTATTGCTCGTTCATGGTCGGTTCTCGGCCATCTGGTAGGCGGTTTCCAGCGCGACGCGCAGGCTGCCGGTGTCGACGTTGCCGGTGCCGGCGAGGTCCAGGGCGGTGCCGTGGTCGACCGACGTACGGATGATCGGCAGGCCCAGGGTCACGTTGACTGCAGCGCCGAAGCCTTTGTACTTGAGTACAGGCAGGCCTTGGTCGTGGTACATCGCCAGCACCGCGTCGCAGTGCTCCAGATATTTGGGGGTAAACAGGGTATCGGCCGGCAGCGGCCCGCGCAGGTCCATGCCTTCGGTGCGCAGGCGGGCCAGTGTCGGCTCGATGATGTCGATTTCCTCGCGGCCCAGGTGGCCGCCCTCGCCCGCGTGCGGGTTAAGGCCACACACCAGTATGCGCGGGTTGGCAATGCCGAACTTGTCGCGCATGTCGGCATGCAGGATACGGGTTACACGTTCGACGCGCTCGGCAGTGATGGCGTCGGCAATATCACGCAGCGGCAGGTGGGTGGTCACCAGGGCCACGCGCAGGCCGCGGGTGGCCAGCATCATTACCACCTGCGCGGTGTGGGTCAGCTCGGCAAGGAATTCGGTATGCCCTGAGAAGGCAATACCGCTTTCGTTTATCACGCCCTTGTGCACAGGGGCGGTGATCATCCCGGCAAAATGCCCATCCAGGCAGCCTTGCCCGGCGCGGGACAGGGTTTCCAGCACGAACGCCGCGTTGGCTTTGTCGAGCTGGCCTGGCACTACCGGGGCGGCGAGAGGGGTATCCCACACGTACAGGCTGCCCGCCGGTGCCGGACGGTCGGGCCATTGGCCCGGGACGACTGGCAGCAGGCTGACAGCCAGCCCCAGCTGCGTGGCCCGCTCGGCGAGCAGGTCACGGCTGGTGATGGCGATCAGGGGGTGGGGCTGGGCGTCTGCGGCAAGCAGCAGGCACAGGTCAGGGCCTATGCCGGCCGGCTCGCCGGGGGTGACGGCGAAGCGCAGGGGCTTCACTGGGCGGCCTGGTCAGCGCCAGGCAGCTTGATTTCAACGTAGGCTTCGTCGCGAATCTGGCGCAGCCAGGTTTGCAGCTCTTCGTCGTACTTGCGGTTGCGCAGGACGCTCTGGGCCTGTTGCTCACGTGCCTGTTCGGTGCTGTCGGTGGCGCGGCGGCCCAGCACTTCCAGAACGTGCCAGCCGTACTGGGTCTTGAACGGTTTGGTGACTACGCCTTGCTGGGCGTTGGCCATCTGTTCGCGGAACTCCGGTACCAGGCTGTTCGGGTCTACCCAGTTGAGGTCGCCGCCGTTGAGCGCCGAACCCGGGTCTTCCGAGAAGCTTTTCGCCAGCTCGCCGAAGTCTTCGCCGTTCTTGATGCGGTCGTACAGGCGCTCGGCCAGTTGCTCGGTGGCCGCTTCGCTGCGGATTTCGCTTGGCTTGATCAGGATGTGGCGTACATGCACTTCGTCACGCAGCACGTTCTCGCTACCGCCGCGCTTCTCCTCGAGCTTGAGGATGATGAAGCCATTAGGGATGCGAATAGGCTGGGTAATTTCACCGACCGGCATGCTGCTGAGCATCTTGGCGAAGTCGGGTGGCAGCTGGCCGGCTTTACGCCAGCCCATCTCGCCGCCTTCCAGGGCGTTTTCGCTGGCGGAGTTGGCAATCGCCATCTGGCCGAAGTCGGCGCCCTGGCGCAGCTGCTGGTACACGTCACCCACCTTGCGCGCTGCCTTCTGGATATCATCCGAGCTGGCGGCTTCCGGGGTCGGGATGAGGATGTTGGCCAGGCGGTACTCTTCCGACATCTGCATCTTGCCCATGTCGGAATTGAGGAAGTTTTTCACTTCCTGCTCCGACACCTGAATGCGTTCGGCCACACGGCGCTGACGCACGCGGCTGATGATCATCTCGCGCTTGACCTGCTCGCGAGCGTCATCGAACGACAGGCCGTCACGGGCCAGGGCGGCGCGGAACTGGTCCAGCGACATGCCATTGCGCTGGGCAATGGTGCTGATGGCCTGGTTCAGCTCTTCGTCGGTAATGCGGATGCCAGAGCGCTCGCCGATCTGCAGCTGCAGGTTTTCGACGATCAGGCGTTCCAGTACCTGCTGTTCAAGAGCGCTGGTCGGCGGCACGCCGCCGCCGCGCTTGGCGATGGTTTGCTGTACCTCATGGACGCGTTGGTCCAGCTGGCTTTGCATGACCACGTCGTTGTCGACGATGGCCACCACGCGATCAAGAGGTTGTACCGCGGCATGCACCGCGCCACTCAGCAAAGCGGCGCCCAGCAACACTGGGCGCAGACGATCAATAAGCTTGGTCTTCACGTTCACGGTAACCTTGAATGCCTTGGTCGAGGAAAGATTCGACCTTGTTGCCCACTACGCCACCGAGGCCTTTCAGAACGATCTGAAGGAAGATGCCGTGGTCGCCTTTTTCGTTCTGCGGAAGCGCCTGGCTGAAGTCGTCGTAATCGATCCAGTAACGGTTGATCAGGCGCAGCTTCCAGCAGCAGTTGTCGTACTCGAAACCACCCATGGCTTCCAGGGTGCGGTTGCGGTTGTAGTCATGCTGCCAGCGGGCGATGACGCTCCACTGCGGAACGATCGGCCAGATGACCGAGAAGTCATGCTGCTGGATCTTGTAGTAGTCCTTGATGTAGTTCGGATCGCCCGGGTTACCATAGTCGCCGCCGTCCACCCTCCACGAGCCCGTCGAGGAGTCATAGGCAATGGTGTCATTTCGATAGCGGTAACCAACGTTTACCACCTTGTTCGGATTGTCTTCAGGCTGGTAATGGAACATCGCGCTACCCGAACGGGTGCTGTGGCTGTCCGGGTCCCAGTTGAAGTCCGAATTGAAGCGCCAGTCGCGGTTGAAGTAGTAGTTGTATACCAGCGCATACGGCGACACATCAGACTGCGCGTAGTCACGTTTGCGATAATCGATGCCCGGCAACTGGACCTTGCGGTCCTTGAAGTAGTAAGCCTGGCCGATGCTGAAGTTCTGGCGCTCGAAACCGTTGTCTTCGATCCAGCGGGTGGTCACACCCAGCGAAAGCTTGTTCTCGTCGCCAATACGGTCGGTACCGCTGAAACGGTTGTCCCGGAACAGCGAGTCGTAGCTGAACAGTGTTTCGCTGGTATCGAACAGCGGAATGTCCTTCTGGTCCTTGTACGGGACGTAGAGGTAGAACATGCGCGGCTCGAGGGTCTGCTTGTAATTGGTACCGAACAGCGATGTGTTGCGGTCGAAATACAGGCCGCTGTCGACGCTGAAGATCGGCACATCGCGGCTCACGGTGCTGTCGTAGCTCCCATAGGCGCTTGGGTTCTCGCTGTGCAAGGCGATTGCGTCGGCTTTGCCTTTGCTGTCCAGGTCTAGATCGTACTGGGTGTAGGCATACTTCAGCTTGGGCGTAAGGAAGCCGTAGCTGGCTGTCATCGGGTAGCTGATTGACGGTGCGACGTTCAAACGTGTTCCGTTGGCGCGTTCAATACCCAGAATGTTCTGGTCGAGCCGGCGCCCATCGGGGCCTGCCGTGAGGTCCAGGTTGCCATCCTTGTCGAATACGGTGTCGTTCTTCAAGTCGCGTTCGAAGCGCGCGGCCTCGGTTTCGTAAGCGAAGTTCAAACCACCCGGCTGAGAGGGCAGTACACCATTGAAGGTAATCTGCGGCAGGCGATCATAAGGCGTGATCTGCGAAATGGTCGCCGCCTCGTAGGCGTGCACGTTCAACCGCGCGGTGTAGCTGTCGCCGCGGTAGGTCAACGCACCTTGCTGGTCAAGGAAGTCCTTGCTTTCAACGCCGATCTGGTCGGATTCCAGGTCCTGGAAGTAGAACGGGTCGCTGATGTCGGTGTAGTTCACCTCGGTCATCAGGCGCTCGTCCAAACCGCCTTTGTGCTGCCAGTTGACCATCCAGCGCTGTTCTTTGTAGTCAGTCTGGTCTTTGCGGTCGTCGTCTTTGTCGTTCAGGTAGGCGCCGCCGAACTGGCCTTCGCTCGAAGGTGTCAGGTAGCGGAACTCGCCTTCCATCAGCAAGCCGCGTTTGGTCATGTAACGCGGGTACAACGTGGCGTCGTAGTTGGGCGCCAGGTTGAAATAGTACGGCGTGACCAGCATGAAGCCGGTGTCGCTGCTGCTGCTGAACGATGGCGGCAAGAAGCCGGACTGGCGACGGTCGTCGATCGGGAAGTAGATGTACGGTGTATAGAACACCGGGAAGTCCTTGACCCGCAGCGTAACGTTGGTCGCGGTACCGAAACCGGTGGCCGGGTTCAGGGTGATGTTGTTGCCCTTCAGCTGCCAGGCGTTGCTGCCCGGTTCGCAGGTGGTGTACGTACCGTCCTTGAGGCGGATGATGGCGTTTTCACCACGCTTGGCATACAGCGCACTGCCGCGGATGTGCGACTTGTGCATCACGTATTCGGCGTTGTCGACCTGGGCTTCGCCGGTGTCGAGCTGGATCTGTGCCTGGTCACCGACCACCAGCGAACCGTTGTCACGAATCTTGACGTTACCCTTGAGCTCGCCACGGTTTTCGGTCTGGTAGAGGTTGGCCTCGTCGGCTTCGGCCTGCATGCTGCCCTGGCGCATCACCACGTCACCGGCGAGGGTAGCAATCTGCTGCTCCTGCTGGTACTTGGACACCTTGGCGTTGATGTAGGTCGGCGACTCGTCCTTCGGCGTGGTATCAGCCATGCCCGGGCGGGTTGGCTCGACATACGCGCCACCGCAGTACGGGCCGGTTTCGGCCAGCTGCGCGGCGGTGAGCTTTTCACGCGGTACCCAGTCCAGGTGGCTGTAGTCTTCGCTGCGCGACTTCAGGCCGCGGCCTTTGGCCTCGGTGACCAGCATCGGCCGGTCTGCGGTGTCGGCTTCGCTCGCGGCTTCTGTGCCGGAGCTGACGGCCGCACCCTCGTGCACCGGGCGCGGTGGCAGGTTGTTGACTGGCGCTTTGGGCTTGCAGTCCCAACCACCGGAGGCGGACACTTGGCAGTCGAATTGTTCGGCTGCCACTGCATATGAGGTGGCCAGAGGTTGCAGGGCCAGCAGACCGCCGGTTACCAGCAACGGAAACTTTCTACGAAACGCGGGGGATTTCAATGCCATCTTATTAGTCCGGGCTTCCTGCGTGCCATCTGCCCGCGTGTGGGGCCGCACGCCTCTCGATGGTCTGAAAAAGATGCTGGATAATAAAGCATGACCCGCTTGACGGCTAGGGCCGTCGGAGACCCTTGTAATGCCTGAACACGATGTACGCCTGCAACAACTGACGGTCTGGCTCGATGAGCAGCTCAATGATCTTTTCCGGAACAACGCCTGGGGCGAAGTGCCTGCAGGCAGCCTGACCGCCGCCAGCAGTGACGCCAGCTTCCGCCGCTACTTCCGTTGGCAGGGTGCGGGCCATAGCTTCGTGGTCATGGATGCACCCCCGCCGCAGGAAAACTGCCGACCGTTCGTCGCCATCGATCACCTGCTGGCCACCGCTGGTGTACATGTGCCGCTGATCCATGCCCAGGACCTGGAGCGCGGCTTCCTGCTGCTTGGCGATCTGGGTACCGAGACATACCTCGACATCATCAATGCCGACAACGCCGACGGATTGTTCGCCGATGCCATCGAGGCTTTGCTTGCCTTCCAGCGCCTGCCAATGGGCGCGCCGCTGCCCAGCTACGACGATGCCCTGCTGCGCCGTGAAGTCGAGCTGTTCCCCGAGTGGTACGTGGGGCGGGAGCTTGGCGTAGCTTTGAGCGAAGCACAGAAAGCCACCTGGCAGCGCGTCAGCCAGTTGCTGATCGACAGCGCCCTGGCCCAGCCCCAAGTGCTGGTGCACCGCGACTACATGCCGCGCAACCTGATGCAAAGCACCCCTAACCCCGGTGTACTGGACTTCCAGGACGCGGTGTACGGCCCCGTCACCTACGACATCACCTGCCTGTTCAAGGACGCCTTCCTCAGCTGGCCGCAAGCACGGGTCGAAGGCTGGCTGCGAGACTACTGGCAGCGGGCGAAGGCAGCCGGCATACCGGTGCAGGGTGACTTTGAAGCATTCCAGCGTGCCAGCGACCTGATGGGGGTGCAGCGCCACCTGAAGGTCATCGGCATTTTCGCCCGCATTTGCCACCGTGATGGCAAGCCACGCTACCTGGGCGACGTGCCGCGTTTCTTCGCCTATATAGAAGAAGTGATCGGCCGCCGGCCCGAATTGGCGGAGCTGGGTGAGCTGATTGCCGAGTTGCAGGCCGGAGCGCGTGCATGAAGGCAATGATCCTGGCAGCGGGCAAAGGCGAGCGCATGCGCCCGTTGACCCTGCATACCCCCAAACCGCTGATCCCGGTCGCCGGCCAGCCGCTGATCGAGTACCACCTGCACGCCCTGGCCGCGGCGGGCGTTACCGAGGTGGTGATCAACCATGCCTGGCTCGGCCAGCAGATCGAAGACCACCTGGGCGATGGCAGCCGCTTCGGGCTGAGCGTACGTTATTCACCCGAGGGCGAGCCGCTGGAAACCGGTGGCGGCATCTTCAAGGCCTTGCCATTGCTGGGTGACGCGCCGTTCCTGCTGGTTAACGGCGATGTCTGGAGCGACTACGATTTCAAAGGCCTGCAGGCCCCCTTGCAAGGCCTTGCTCACCTGGTACTGGTCGACAACCCTGGCCATCACGGGCGCGGTGACTTCTGCCTGGTAGGCGAGCAGGTCGTCGATGGCGATGCCGCATCGGGCACGCTGACCTTCAGTGGCCTTTCGGTGCTGCACCCGGCGCTGTTCGACGGTTGTCGGCCGGGTGCCTTCAAGCTGGCGCCGCTGCTGCGTCAGGCCATGGCGCAGGGCAAGGTCACTGGCGAGCACTACCGTGGACACTGGGTAGATGTTGGCACGCCTGAGCGCCTGGCCGAGGCTGAGCGTTTGATTGGCGAGCGCGCCTGACATGTGGTGGCCAGGCACGGTGATTGGAATGGGTGCCGGTTTTGCTGTTGCCAGCATTCCGGGGGCCTTGCTCGGGGGGCTGTTAGGGCAAGCCATGGACCGCCGCCTGCGCTTGCAAGGCTGGGAAGACATGCGCGAACGCCTGGGCGGTCGCTCGGCGTTGCGCGACGACGAGCTGCTGTTCGTGATGCTCGGGCGCCTTGCCAAGTGCGATGGCCGGGTGGTCGAGCAGCATATCCGGCAGGCGCGCCAGGAAATGGTGCGCCTGGACCTGGCCGAAGCGGCCCGGCTCCGCGCGATAGCTGCGTTCAATCGCGGCAAGGCAGGCAAGGACCGGCTGGGCAGCCATTTGCGCCGCATTCGCCAGCAGCCGCATGCGGCTGAAGGCACCCTGCGTGCGTGTTGGCGCATGGTCTGGGCCGATGGCAAGATGGGCAACAAGGAACGTGAGTTGCTGCTGGATTGGGGGCAGAAGCTGGGCCTCAGCCGGCGCCAGGTGCAGGCGATGTCGCTGGAGTACGAGCCGCGCAAGGTAGCCGGAACGGAAGGGGTAGCCATGACCTATGCCGCAGCGTTGCGCTTGCTGGCAGTTGAGGCGGACACGGATGTGGACAAGGTCAAGCAGGCGTATCGCCGGCTGGTCAGCCGGCATCACCCGGACAAGCTGGCGGGTACCGGTGCCAGCGAGGTGCAGGTGCGTGAGGCGACCGAGCGTACCCGTGAGTTGCATCAGGCCTACGCCATGATCCGTAAGCGCCGGGGCCTGTGAAAATGGGGCCGCTGTGCGGCCCATCGCGACACAAGGCCGCTCCCACAAGTTCGCGCAAAGCCCGAGGGGGCGCAGTACTTGTGGGAACGGCCTTGTGTCGCGATGGGGGTGCACGGCACCCCATCGGTTTCAGCTCAACCCTGCGGGCTCATCCACCCCCGCACCCGGCGGAACAACTGCTCCTGTTCCGCAGCCTTGTTCCCCGGCATGGCAATCAACGACAACTGCCGGTACTGGCTGTCCTTCTGCCGCTTGCTGGCTTGCAGACGCTGCGCGGCCGCGTTGCGGTCGCTGCTGCGGGTGACGTAATAGATATCGGCCGTCGGCACCTTCAAGGTCGGCGCCAGGCTTTCCAGGTCATGCTCAACCCGCGCCGGTGTCTGTGCCGCCACCATCACCAGTTTTTGTACCTGGGGTGGCTGCTTCTCACTCAGATAGCGGGCCGCCCAATACGCACCGCTACCATGGCCGATCAGCACGATGCTGCGAGCGTTGTGTTGCTGGGCGTACGCCACGGCGGCATCCAGGCGGGCGAAGATACGCTCGGCATCTGCAGGGTCCGCCTGCTCGCTGGCCTGTTCGGCGTCAGTGCTTTCTGCCGCATCGGCATCGGCCGCCGTGGCCTGGGCGACGTTGGCATTGGCATCGGCCGGCACGTCCTTGGCCGGGGCGCTTTCGCCTTGGTCTTTCGCAGGCTCGGCAGGCGGGGTGGCCTCGACCCGCGCTTGCGGGCTGTCGGCGAGCAGGTCGGGCAGGCTGACGCTCAGGCTGTGCCAGCCGACATCAGGGAATTTCTGCCGCAGCGGGCCGACCGCATTGGGCCAGTCGGCGGTCTCGCCTGCACCTGGGATGATGATGACGGCCCCTTGCGGGTCGTTGTCGTTAGCCGGTTTCCACAGGGCCAGAAAGCTGTCGGCACCGGCCTGCAGGGTCTGCTGCTCAGCCTTTGGCACCAGCCGCTCCAGCGCCTGGGCATCTTCCTGGCTGCGCTCCAGCAGGGGCGGGCGCGGGGCTTCGGCGGCTGGAGCCTCGGTGGTAGTGGTTTTTTCGGCATCGGCGGCCAAGGCGCCGAGTGGAAGGATCGAGGCCAGGCAGCACATTGCCAGCGTCGTGCGATAAAGTGTGGACATGAGTCAACCCAGGGCCAGAATGATACCGGCAGCCTAATAGTATTTGCCCGTGACGGCCATGCTGCATGGCCGCCTTTGCCAAGACGAGCGTTTAGATGAAGCGAGTACGTCGCCTGTTGGTTATCGGCTGCTTGTGGCTGCCCTTGATTGCATTGGCCAGGCCCGAGGCGGTGCCCACCGTTACGCTGGAGCCTGCGCAGCAGCAGTGGCTGGATGCGCACCGCAACGTGCGCGTCGGCCTGGTGCTGCAGGCACCCTACGCCCAGTTCGACCGGCGCCTGCAGCAACTGTACGGGGCCAACGTAGAACTGGTGAACAGCCTGGCGCAGGCACTGCACCTGGACCTCACCTGGCGCAACTTCAACGACCAGGCCAGCCTTGAACACGCCCTGCAGAGCGGTGAAATCGACTTCGCCCCTGGCCTTACCCAGACGCCGGCCAGCCTGCGCCTATGGTTGTTCAGCGACCCGTACATGCGCGTGCCGCAGCTGGTGGTGGGGCCGCGCACTGGCGCCATGGCGGTGGAGCTGGAAAAGCTTGAAGCCGAGCAGCGGGTGGCCGTGCGCATGCCAAGCCAGCTGGCCGATTACCTGCGCGGCAACTACAGCAACCTCAACCTGCAGGGGGTGCCCAACGAGCGCGAGGCCTTGCAACTGGTGGTGGGTGGCCAGGCCAGTTTTGCGGTGCTGGATGAAGCCCAGCTCAGCCGCTTGTCGCGCGAGAGTGAGTTCAGTGAGCTGGCGGTAGTCGGCGATATCGGCCTGCCGCAGCTGCTGCGCATCGGCTCGCGACGCGACTGGCCGCTGCTGGCCGATGTGCTCGAACGTGGCCTGCAGGCGCTGCCGGCGAAAGAGCTGGAGCAGCTGCACCAACGTTGGCTACAGCCGAAATACCCACGCCTGAGTGAGTCGCCGGGCTTCTGGCAGAACCTGGCGTTGCTGTTCGGTTTGTTGCTGTTGTGTGCCTTGGCCACCTTGGTGTGGCAACGCCGGCAGCAGCGCCAGCTGGAGCGCAGCCTGCTGGCCACGCGGGAAAGCCTGGCGGAGCGACAGGTGCGTGAAGAGGCCTTGCGCCTGAGCCAGTTCGCCATCGACCAGAGCACGGTGGGCATCCTCTGGGTCAACTGGGACAGCCACGTACGCTACGCCAATCATGCCGCCGAGCGCATGCTGGGTTATGGCGACGGCGAGCTGCTGGAGCGGCCGCTGAGCGCCTTTGAGCCAAGCCTGACCATGGACCGTTGGCTGGAGTTGTGGAAAGGCGCTCGCACGGGGGAGGGCGGTGTCGGCCAGTTCGAGGCGCAGTGCCGGCGGGCCGACCACAGCCTGTTGCCGGTCGAGCTGTCCCTGAGCTTTCTGCGCTTTCGTGATTCCGAATATCTGGTGGTCTACCTTGCCGATGTCACCGAGCGCCACCGCGCCCTGGCGGCACTGCGAGAAAGCGAGGCGCGGCTCAAGGGCATTGCCGGCAACGTGCCGGGGCTGGTGTTTCGCCTGGAGCGTGACCCGGCCGAGGGCGAGCTGGAATTCCCCTACATCAGTGAGGGCAGCGAGGCGCTGGTGGGGTATGCGCCGGCCGAGATCCAGCACCCACAGATGGGCCTGCGCAACCTGGTTCACCCCGAAGACCGCGCCGATTACCACCGCGTCCAGGACCTGGCCTTGGCCAGCGACCAGGACTGGTCCTGGCAGGGGCGCATCCTGACTCGCCAGGGTGAACAACGCTGGGCGGACATCAAGGCCAGTACCCGGCGACTGGCCAACGGCCAGGTGGTATGGGACGGTGTGGTATGGGACATCACTCAGGGCAAACGGGCAGAACTGGCACTGGCCCGTTCCCAGGAACAGTTGCGCGAGCTGTCGGCCCACCTGGAGAGCGTGCGCGAGGAAGAAAAAGCCCGCATCGCCCGGGAAGTGCATGACGAGCTGGGGCAGATGCTGACTGTGCTCAAGCTGGAGGTGTCGATGTGCGAGCTGGCGTTTGCCGAGTTGGACCCCGGCCTGAATGAGCGCCTGGCAAGCATGAAGCGCTTGATCGCCCAGCTGTTCCAGCTGGTACGTGATGTTGCCACTGCCTTGCGTCCGCCGATCCTCGATGCCGGCATTGCTTCGGCCATCGAATGGCAGGCACGGCGCTTCGAAGCCCGCACGCAGATACCCTGCCTGGTACAAGTGCCGGATAATCTGCCAGCATTGAGCGATGCCAAGGCCACCGGCCTGTTTCGTATCCTGCAGGAGGCGCTGACGAACGTGATGCGTCACGCTCAGGCGCACAGCGTGGAGATCGAACTGGTGCGTGAAGAGGGGCGGCTGCGTATGACGGTCAGCGATGATGGCCGAGGCTTTTGCCGCGAGCAGACCCGGCCCACTTCATTTGGCCTGGTGGGTGTTCGCGAGCGGGTGCTGATGCTGGGGGGCAGCATGGTGCTGGACAGTGAACCAGGCGAAGGCACCAGCCTGAGTGTGGCCATTCCGTTGGAGTAGGAGAGCAATCGTGATTCGAGTACTGGTGGCCGAAGACCACACCATTGTCCGTGAAGGCATCAAGCAGTTGATTGGCCTGGCCAAGGACATGCAGGTGGTAGGGGAGGCCGGGAATGGCGAGCAACTGCTCGAAACCCTGCGCTACACACCGTGCGAGGTGGTGCTGCTGGATATCTCGATGCCAGGTGTGAACGGCCTGGAGGCGATCCCGCGGATCCGTGCATTGCACGATGCCCCGGCAATCCTGATGCTGTCGATGCACGACGAGGCCCAGATGGCGGCGCGGGCGCTTAAAGCCGGTGCAGCGGGCTATGCCACCAAGGACAGTGACCCGGCGCTGCTACTGACTGCAATTCGCCGGGTAGCGGGGGGTGGGCGTTACATCGACCCGTCGCTGGCCGACCGCATGGTGTTCGAAGTGGGCCTGACCGAGTCCCGACCATTGCACACGCTGTTGTCGGAGCGGGAGTTCTCGGTGTTCGAGCGCCTGGCCCAAGGGGCCAACGTCAACGACATTGCCCAGCAGCTTGCGCTGTCGAGCAAGACCATCAGCACCCACAAGGCGCGCTTGATGCAAAAGCTGAAAGTGAACTCGCTGGCGGAGTTGGTGAAGTACGCCATGGAACACAAGCTGGTCTGATTGCGACATCCCCGTGCCCGAAGCTTGCCGAACCCTCCGTGGGAGCGGGCATGCCCGCGAAAGGGCCTGGCCTGCTGATCTCTATGGCTGAGCCGGCCTCTTCGCGGGCATGCCCGCTCCCACAGGTTTAGTGGTTGGCTCGCAAGGGCATTCCAATCCCGCCATCTTTGTAGGGCAATCCCTACAACAAATCTTCCATCCGGATGATGGCATTCTCTCAGTGCCCCCGATTTCCGGGCGCTTGCGCCTCTTCTACGCTTTGGCCTACGCAGTCATCCAACAAGAAGGTGCAGGCATGAGCGAGGCGAAGTCGAACGCTGCAACCAGCGAAACGCTGGTCAGCTTCCGTGGTGTGCAGAAGAGCTACGACGGCGAGTCGCTGATCGTCAAAGACCTCAACCTGGACATCCGCAAGGGCGAGTTCCTCACCCTGCTTGGCCCGTCCGGCTCCGGCAAGACCACCAGCCTTATGATGCTGGCCGGCTTCGAAACCCCTACCGCCGGTGAAATCCAGCTGGCCGGGCGCTCGATCAACAACGTGCCGCCGCACAAGCGCGACATCGGCATGGTGTTCCAGAACTACGCGCTGTTCCCGCACATGACCGTGGCCGAGAACCTGGCCTTTCCGCTGACCGTACGCAACCTGAGCAAGACCGACGTCAGCGAGCGGGTCAAACGCGTGCTGAACATGGTCCAGCTTGATGCTTTCGCCAAGCGCTACCCCGGCCAGCTTTCCGGTGGCCAGCAGCAGCGGGTGGCCTTGGCCCGTGCGCTGGTGTTCGAGCCGCAACTGGTGCTGATGGACGAACCGCTCGGCGCGTTGGACAAGCAACTGCGTGAACACATGCAGATGGAGATCAAGCACATCCACCAGCGCCTCGGTGTGACCGTGGTGTACGTGACCCACGATCAGGGCGAAGCGCTGACCATGTCCGACCGCGTGGCGGTGTTCCACCAGGGCGAGATCCAGCAGATCGCCGACCCGCGCACGCTGTACGAAGAACCCTGCAATACCTTCGTTGCAAACTTCATCGGCGAGAACAACCGCATCAACGGCACCCTGCTGGCCAGCGATGGCAAGCGCTGCCAGGTGCAGCTGCCGCGTGGCGAGCGGGTCGAGGCGCTGGCGGTGAACGTCGGCCAGGCCGGCGAGCCGGTCACCCTGTCGATCCGCCCGGAGCGTGTGCGCCTGAATGGCCACAGCGAGAGCTGCGTCAACCGCTTCTCTGGCCGGGTGGCCGAATTCATTTACCTGGGCGACCACGTGCGGGTGCGTCTGGAAGTTTGCGGCAAGGCCGATTTCTTCGTGAAACAGCCGATTGCCGAGCTCGACCCGGCCCTGGCCGTGGGCGATGTGGTACCGCTGGGCTGGGAGGTGGAGCACGCCCGCGCGCTCGATCCGATTGCCGAAGCCCATTGATGGATTGCTTCACCAACCCTGTACTGTGGAGAGAATAAGAATGCGCAAGCAGTTGAAATTGACCGCCCTGGCCCTGGGGCTGTTCGCCGCTGGCCAGGCCATGGCCGCAGACCTTACCGTGATCTCGTTCGGAGGCGCCAACAAGGCCGCCCAGGTCAAAGCGTTCTACGAGCCATGGGAGAAGGCGGGTAACGGCAAGATCGTCGCCGGTGAATACAACGGCGAAATGGCCAAGGTCAAGGCCATGGTCGACACCAAGAGCGTGTCGTGGAACCTGGTAGAGGTTGAGTCGCCAGAGCTGGCGCGCGGTTGCGATGAGGGCATGTTCGAAGAGCTCGACCCCGCCCTGTTCGGCAACGAGGCCGATTATGTACCGGGTGCCATCCAGCCTTGCGGCGTTGGCTTCTTCGTCTGGTCCACGGTCATGGCCTACAACGCCGACAAACTCAAGACCGCACCTACCAGTTGGGCCGATTTCTGGGACACCAAGCAGTTCCCAGGCAAGCGTGGCCTGCGCAAGGGCGCCAAATACACGATGGAATTCGCATTGATGGCCGATGGCGTTGCGCCCAAGGACGTCTACAAAGTGCTGGCGACCAAGGAAGGCCAAGACCGCGCGTTCAAGAAGCTCGATGAACTCAAGCCCAGCATCCAGTGGTGGGAAGCTGGCGCACAGCCACCGCAGTTCCTGGCTTCAGGCGACGTGGTCATGAGCTCTGCCTACAACGGCCGTATTGCCGCTGTGCAGAAAGAGAGCAACCTCAAGGTGGTGTGGAACGGCGGCATCTACGACTTTGACGCCTGGGCAATTCCTAAAGGTGCCAAAAACGTCGAAGAGGCGAAGAAATTCATCGCCTACAGCGTCAAGCCCGAGCAGCAGAAGATCTACTCCGAGAACATCGCCTATGGCCCGGCCAATTCCAAGGCCGTGAGCCTGCTGTCGGACGAGGTGAAGAAGGACATGCCGACCACGCCTGAAAACATCGCCAATCAGGTGCAGATCGACGTGGCCTTCTGGGCCGACAACAGCGAGCAGCTGGAGCAACGCTTCAACGCCTGGGCGGCGAAGAAGTAACAAACCGCAAAGCAGGGCCGCCATGCGGCCCATCGCCGGCAAGCCAGCTCCCACAGGGAACGTGTAATCCCCCAAGCCGGTGCAGTGCCTGTAAGGGACAGGGATCAGAAGTCTTGAAGCCGGTGCAGTAGCTGTGGGCGCTGGCTTGCCGGCGATGGGCTGCACAGCCGCCCCATTTTCAGTTCGTATCGCGGAGTTCGCCATGGCCATTGCAGTGCCCCTCAACGAAGGCGCAGGTCCAAGTCTCAAGCAGCGCCTGAAACACGCCGAGCGGGTCAACCGCTGGAAGGCGCAGGCGTTGATCGCGCCGCTGGCGCTGTTTCTTCTGCTGGTGTTCCTGGTGCCGATTGCGGCGCTGCTGTACAAGAGTGTCGGCAACCCGGAAGTGGTGGGCGGCCTGCCACGCACGGTAGACATCATCACCCAGTGGGATGGCAAGAGCCTGCCGGGCGAGGATGTGTACAAGGCGCTGAGCCAGGACCTGGCCGAGTCACGCAAGAACCAGACCCTTGGCGACCTGTCCAAACGCTTGAACATGGAACTGGCCGGCTACCGCAGCTTGTTGACCAAGACAGCCCGGGCACTGCCATTCAAGGCAGAACCTGCCTCTTATAAAGACGCTTTGCAGGCCGTCGACGAACGTTGGGGCGACCCGGCCTATTGGCAGGCGATACGCCGCAACACCAGTACCGTGACCTCCTTCTACCTGCTGGCTTCGGTGGACCATCGCATCGACGACCTGGGCGAGCTGGCCAAGGCCACCCCGGACCAGGCCATTTACCTGGATATCTTTGCCCGCACCCTGTGGATGGGTGTGGTGATTACCGCCATCTGCCTGGTGCTGGCTTACCCGCTGGCCTACCTCCTGGCCAACCTGCCGACCCGGCAAAGCAACCTGCTGATGATTCTGGTGCTGCTGCCCTTCTGGACCTCGATCCTGGTGCGGGTGGCGGCGTGGATCGTGCTGTTGCAATCGGGTGGCCTGATCAACAGTGCACTGATGGCCATGGGTATCATCGATCAGCCGCTGGAACTGGTGTTCAACCGCACCGGTGTGTACATCTCCATGGTGCACATTCTGCTGCCATTCATGATCCTGCCGCTGTACAGCGTGATGAAGGGCATTTCGCCGAGCTACATGCGTGCCGCGATCTCGCTGGGCTGCCACCCGTTCGCCAGCTTCTGGCGGGTGTACTTCCCGCAGACCTATGCCGGTGTTGGCGCGGGTTGCCTGCTGGTGTTCATCCTGGCAATCGGCTACTACATCACCCCGGCGCTGCTGGGTAGCCCGAACGACCAGATGGTCAGCTACTTCGTTGCCTTCTACACCAACACCAGCATCAACTGGGGCATGGCCACCGCACTGGGCGGGCTGTTGCTGCTGGCTACCGTGCTGTTGTACCTGATCTATAGCTGGCTGGTCGGCGCCAGCCGCCTGCGCCTGAGCTGAGGAGCCTTGTCATGCTGAGCCCATACATGTCGCCCGTGGAGCGGGTCTGGTTCTACAGCCTGCGCATTCTTTGCGGTCTGATCCTGCTGTTCCTCATCTTGCCAGTGCTGGTGATCGTGCCGCTGTCGTTCAACAGTGGCAGCTTCCTGGTGTACCCGCTGCAGGGCTTTTCGCTGCAGTGGTACCAGGACTTCTTCGGCTCGGCCGAGTGGATGCGGGCGCTGAAGAACAGCATCATCGTCGCCCCGGCGGCCACGGTCTTGGCCATGGTGTTCGGCACCCTGGCAGCCATTGGCCTGACCCGTGGTGATTTTCCCGGCAAGTCGCTGGTGATGGCGCTGGTGATTTCACCGATGGTGGTGCCGGTGGTGATCATCGGTGTGGCCAGCTACCTGTTCTTCGCCCCGCTGGGCATGGGCAACAGCTTTACCTCGCTGATTCTGGTGCATGCGGTGCTGGGTGTGCCGTTTGTCATCATTACCGTGTCGGCAACCTTGCAGGGTTTCAACTACAACCTGGTGCGGGCGGCTGCCAGCCTGGGTGCGTCGCCGCTGTTGACCTTCCGCCGCGTGACCTTGCCGCTGATTGCACCCGGGGTGATCTCAGGGGCGCTGTTCGCCTTTGCGACGTCGTTTGACGAGGTGGTGGTGACGCTGTTCCTGGCCGGGCCGGAGCAGGCAACCCTGCCGAGGCAGATGTTCAGTGGTATCCGCGAAAACCTGAGCCCGACCATTGCTGCGGCGGCGACCTTGCTGATTGCTTTCTCGGTGGTGTTGCTGCTGACCCTGGAGTGGTTGCGTGGGCGCAGCGAGAAGCTGAGAACCCAGCAGCCGGCCTGATTTTCAGGCGTCTGCGCTGGCCTCATCGCCGGCAAGCCAGCTCCCACAGAGATCTCTACAGGACCCTGCATCTCATAAGGCCTGTGGAGAACCCTGTGGGAGCTGGCTTGCCGGCGATGAGGCCAGCTCAGGCAGTGCAAGGCTCTTGGGTATCGGTCGGGATCATGTGATACCAATCAGCCCTCATCCGTTCGCCTGGGTTACAATGCGCGCCACCGTGATTCTGCCAACAGGTGCGCCATGCAGCCCTACGCTATTGCCCCCTCCATCCTCTCTGCCGATTTCGCCCGCCTGGGTGAAGACGTCGACAAGGTATTGGCTGCGGGTGCCGACATCGTCCACTTCGATGTCATGGACAACCACTACGTTCCCAACCTGACCATTGGCCCGATGGTCTGCACCGCCCTGCGCAAGTACGGTGTTACCGCACCGATCGACGTGCACCTGATGGTCAGCCCGGTCGACCGCATCATCGGCGACTTCATCGAAGCCGGCGCCACTTACATCACGTTTCACCCGGAAGCCACGCAGCACATCGACCGTTCGTTGCAACTGATCAAGGACGGCGGTTGCAAGGCCGGCCTCGTGTTCAACCCGGCCACCAGCCTGGATGCCCTGAAGTACGTGATGGACAAGATCGACATGGTGCTGCTGATGAGCGTCAACCCAGGCTTTGGCGGGCAGAAGTTCATCCCTGGCACCCTCGACAAGCTGCGCGAGGCGCGTGCGCTGATCGACGCCAGCGGCCGTGATATCCGCCTGGAAATCGACGGTGGCGTCAACGTCAATAACATCCGCGAGATCGCTGCCGCTGGCGCTGACACCTTCGTGGCCGGTTCGGCGATCTTCAACGCCCCGGACTACCAGGAAGTCATCGCCAAGATGCGCGCCGAACTGGCTCAGGCCCGCCCATGAGTGGCTTCGAGCAGCTGTTCCCGGGGACGCTGCCCAGGCTGGTGATGTTCGATCTGGACGGTACCCTGATCGATTCCGTGCCAGACCTGGCTGCCGCCGTGGACCGCATGCTGCTCGAACTGGGGCGCCCGCCCGCAGGCCTTGAGGCAGTCCGCCACTGGGTCGGCAACGGCGCCCAGGTGCTGGTGCGCCGGGCGCTTGCAGGTGGCATCGACCACGCCGCGGTGGACGATGCGCTGGCCGACCAGGCGCTGGCGCTGTTCATGGACGCTTATGCTGAAAGCCACGAGCTGACGGTGGTCTATCCCGGTGTGCAGGACACCCTGCGCTGGCTGCGCAAGCAGGGCGTGGAAATGGCGCTGATCACCAACAAGCCCGAGCGCTTCGTCGGCCCGCTGCTGGACCAGATGAAAATCGGCCGCTACTTCCGCTGGATCATTGGTGGCGACACCCTGCCGCAGAAAAAGCCCGACCCGGCGGCTTTGCTCTTCGTCATGCAGATGGCCAGCGTTACCCCGCAGCAGTCGCTGTTTGTCGGCGATTCGCGCAGCGACGTGCTGGCGGCCAAGGCGGCTGGCGTGCAGTGCGTAGGGCTGACCTATGGCTACAACCATGGCCGGCCGATCCAGGACGAATCTCCCAACCTGGTGATCGACGACCTGCGCGCACTGCTGCCCGGTTGCGCAGACCCGGCCACTGGGATAACGTTGGCCAACCTTCAAGCCTCACAAGACAGAGAGCCCACCGTGGTGGTTACTGGCAAATTCTGGATGAAAGTCATCAAGGCCCTGGCCCGTTGGCGTTGGCGCGCCTGACTTCAGCCTGCCGGCGCGTGCCGGCCCGTCCGTTTGCCTGACCTATTGCTGCTTGCCACGAGGCTACTCATGAACCGCGAAGAATTCCTGCGCCTGGCCGCTGCCGGCTACAACCGCATTCCACTGGCCTGCGAAACCCTGGCCGACTTCGACACGCCGCTGTCGATCTACCTGAAACTGGCTGACCAGCCCAACTCGTACCTGCTCGAATCGGTGCAAGGCGGCGAGAAGTGGGGCCGCTACTCGATGATCGGCCTGCCATCGCGCACGGTGATGCGGGTGCACGGCTATCACGTCAGTATCCTGCAGGATGGCGTCGAGGTGGAAAGCCATGATGTCGAAGACCCGCTGGCCTTTGTCGAAAGTTTCAAGGACCGTTACAAGGTCGCTGACATCCCTGGTCTGCCGCGCTTCAACGGCGGCCTGGTCGGCTACTTTGGCTATGATTGTGTGCGTTACGTGGAAAAGCGCCTTGGCGCCAGCCCCAACCCGGACCCGTTGGGCGTGCCGGATATCCTGCTGATGGTGTCCGATGCGGTGGTGGTGTTCGACAACCTGGCAGGCAAGATGCACGCGATTGTGCTGGTCGACCCGGCTGAAGATCAGGCCTTTGAACAGGGCCAGGCACGCCTGCAAGGCCTGCTGGAAACGCTGCGCCAGCCGATCACCCCGCGCCGAGGCCTGGACCTGAGTGGCCCGCAGGCCGCCGAGCCGGAATTCCGCTCCAGCTATACCCGCGACGACTACGAGAACGCGGTCGGCCGTATCAAGGAGTACATCCTGGCCGGCGACTGCATGCAGGTGGTGCCGTCGCAACGCATGTCGATCGACTTCAAGGCTGCGCCCATCGACCTGTATCGTGCGCTGCGCTGCTTCAACCCGACGCCGTACATGTACTTCTTCAACTTCGGCGACTTCCATGTGGTCGGCAGCTCGCCCGAGGTGCTGGTGCGGGTCGAGGACAACCTGGTCACCGTGCGCCCGATTGCCGGTACCCGCCCGCGTGGCGCGACTGAAGAAGCCGACCGCGCGCTGGAAGACGACCTGCTGTCGGACGACAAGGAAATCGCCGAACACCTGATGCTGATCGACCTGGGCCGCAACGATGTTGGCCGTGTGTCCTCGACCGGCAGCGTGCGCCTGACCGAGAAGATGGTCATCGAGCGTTACTCCAACGTGATGCACATTGTCTCCAACGTCACCGGCCAGCTGCGTGAAGGGCTGACGGCGATGGATGCGCTGCGGGCGATCCTGCCGGCTGGCACCCTGTCGGGTGCGCCGAAGATCCGTGCAATGGAAATCATCGACGAACTGGAGCCGGTCAAACGTGGGGTCTACGGTGGTGCAGTCGGCTATTTTGCCTGGAACGGCAACATGGATACCGCGATCGCCATCCGTACTGCCGTGATCAAGGACGGTGAACTGCATGTGCAGGCCGGTGGTGGCATCGTTGCCGACTCGGTGCCGGCGCTGGAGTGGGAAGAAACCATCAACAAGCGCCGGGCGATGTTCCGTGCCGTGGCGCTTGCAGAGCAGACGTTGGCTAAATAAACAGATTGGGGCTGCCAAGCAGCCCCATCAATTCAGAAGTCCACGCTCACCCCCAGGCTCACCCCCTGCTGCGTCAATTCATCACTCTTGCGCCAGTTGTAGTTCCCGCGCAAATGCACCCCTGCGACCACTTCATGGCTCACCCCCAGGCTCGCACGGGTCAGGTCGCTGTGCGGCGTATAACCGGCCAGGGTGAAGTCATTGGCGGGCAAGCTGGTCAGGTGCATGGTCACATCCTGCTGGTCATCCTCGAACTCATGCTCCTGCGCCACCTCGGCGAACAGCCGGGTACCTGGCAGCACCTGCACGCTGCCCAGCAACCCCAGGCCCAAGCGGCGTGACGTGCGTTCCTGGTCATCGAAGCCCAGTGCTGTCGAGCGCCCGCTCTTCTCGTTGTACCCATCCACTTTCACGCGCGCATAGTCGGCACTGATGAATGGCGCCAGCTGCCAATTGCTGCTGTCTGCCGCCAGGTTGTAGCCCAGCCGCCCGGACATCGCCCAGGCCTCGCCGTCGGTGTCGCCCTTTTCGCTGCGCTCGTTCACGCCAAGGGCGAAGGTGCGCTTGAGGTCGCTGTAGTCCAGATGCCCGGCGGTCAGCGCAGCATCGGCCCACCAGCGGTCCTGGCGGTATTGGGCGAAGGCGCTGGCCAAGTAGCTGTTCAGTTTGTAGTCCGAATCATTGGCGCCGGCCTCCAGCTTTTGCCGGTACGCGCCGCCGGCCAGGCCCAGGCGCCAGGCGTCGTTCAACCGGTAGCTGCCGCCCAGTGTCAGGTTATAGCCGCGGCCATCGCCGCTGGCCGCGCTGTGCTGGCCGTCGAAGTCCAGGTCCTGGGCACCGGTGGCGACGAAGGCCTGCCATTGGCCAACTGCTTGCCAGGGTGTCTGCCATTGGTTGCGCAGCTCATCCTGATGGGCGCGCAGGCTGGCATGTGCCATTTCGGGGAGCAGGGTAAGCTCCCAGGGGGCGGAGATGATCGAATAGGCGTAGTCGGCAATCAGTTGCTGGCCGGCGATGGTCGGGTGCACCGAGTCGTTGAACAGCAGTTTAGTCGGGTCCGGGGTTGTGCCATTGATACCGTACACCGGGTTTTCCACGCAGCTGTTGCCGCTGTAGCAGGTGCCGACCAGGTTCTGGTCGCTGGCCAGGCCGAACTGGTTGGGGCTGGCCAGTGCCTCGCTCAGCAGCACAGGGATGTTCAGCGGGATGATCTCGGCATCGATCTGCCGCAGTTGGCTGAGCAGCGACTGGTTGAATGCGCCAGACAGCAGTGACAGCGGGTTTTGTTGCGGGGTGCCGCTGAAGTTGGGCGTTTGGCCGAGGTCGGGCAGCAGCCAGACCATGATGTAGCGGGCGCCACCTTGTTGCAGTGCCTGGGCGCTGGCCGCAAGGCGGGCGCCGGCGGCCACGGCGTCGGCCGGGCTGTTTACCAGGCCTTGGAGGAAGTCGTTGCCGCCGCCCGTCACGTAGTAAAGCGCGTTGGGGTCGGCACGCAGGCCGTTGGCCAGGTAGCCCGCCTTTTCACGCAGCACCAGGCCGGCGCCGGGGTTTCCTGGCGGGATGACGGTCTCGGAAGTTGTCGTGATCGAATCCAGGATCTGCTGGGTGGTATAGCCACCGACAGCCCAGTTGTTGCCATCGGGCCGGATGCCTGTCGATGTCGACGGGTTCAGGTCATCGGGTGCAACGCCCAGTCGGCCACCGAGGATCATCGGTGACACCGGGGCAAAGTTACCGTCGGCATCGCGGTTGGTAAACCGGGCGCCTGGGGTACCGCCAGTCAAATCGGGAAATTGCCCGGCGTCGGCGAGGCTGTCGCCAAACACGATCAGCGTGGAATAAGGTGAGGGACCTGCGAATACCTGGCTGCAGGCCAGGGCCAATGAAGCGAGGGTAAAGCGCATTAACGGGGCTTTTCGCATCAGGGAACATCCTTTTCTTTGTTTTTATCAAGGACTGCCTGATCGACCTTAGCAAATCGCAGTGCATCCCTCCCAAGTCCATTCGTTTCCCCGTGTTTGCAGGCATATTGCGCCCGCCGCCCCGGTAGGCTACTGTGCCGGAACGTATGAGCGAGACCTATCCTGTGTTGATCGTCAGTAAACTCTTGATGCGCGTAATCAAGGCCCACGCCCGTTGGCGTTGGCGCGCCTGACTTTATCCCCTGCCGGCCCGCCCGGCTCGCCCCCGTTTGCCTTCTTCTTTACTGCCCTGTGTGGCGAAGCCGTGCCTGTGGCGGTGGCAAGAAGGTTCGAATTCTGAAGTCAGTAAATTCAAGAGGTTTAACACCATGTTACTGATGATCGACAATTACGACTCATTCACTTACAACGTCGTCCAGTACCTTGGCGAGCTGGGTGCCGAGGTCAAGGTCATTCGCAATGACGAAATGACCATTGCCCAGATTGAAGCCCTCAACCCCGAGCGGATCGTGGTATCCCCAGGTCCTTGCACGCCGAGCGAGGCGGGTGTGTCCATCGAGGCCATCCTGCATTTTGCTGGCAAGCTGCCGATTCTGGGCGTGTGCCTGGGGCATCAGTCCATCGGCCAGGCCTTTGGCGGTGACGTGGTGCGCGCCCGCCAGGTGATGCACGGCAAGACCAGCCCCGTACACCACCGCGACCTGGGCGTGTTCACCGGCCTCAACAACCCGCTGACCGTTACCCGCTACCACTCGCTGGTGGTCAAGCGCGAAACCTTGCCCGATTGCCTGGAAGTGACTGCCTGGACCGCCCATGAAGACGGCTCGGTGGACGAAATCATGGGCCTTCGCCACAAAACCCTGAATATCGAAGGGGTGCAGTTCCACCCCGAGTCGATCCTGACCGAGCAGGGCCACGAGCTGTTCGCCAACTTTCTCCAGCAGACCGGCGGCCGCCGCTAAGGATCGAACATGGATATCAAGAGCGCATTGAGCCGTATCGTCGGCCACCTGGACCTGTCTACCGAAGAAATGCGCGATGTCATGCGCCAGATCATGACCGGCCAGTGCAGCGAGGCGCAGATCGGCGCCTTTCTGATGGGCATGCGCATGAAGAGTGAAAGCATCGACGAAATCGTCGGCGCGGTGTCGGTGATGCGTGAGCTGGCCGACAAGGTTGAGCTGAAAAGCCTGGATGGCGTGGTCGATATCGTCGGCACCGGCGGTGATGGCGCCAATATATTCAACGTGTCCACCGCGTCGTCGTTCGTCCTGGCGGCGGCGGGCTGTACTGTTGCCAAGCATGGTAACCGCGCGGTTTCCGGCAAGAGCGGCAGTGCCGACCTGCTGGAAGCTGCCGGCATCTATCTTAACCTGACGCCAACCCAGGTGGCTCGCTGCATTGACAGCCTGGGCATCGGCTTCATGTTCGCGCAAAGCCATCACTCGGCCATGAAGCATGCCGCCGGTCCGCGTCGTGAGCTGGGGTTGCGTACCCTGTTCAACATGCTCGGCCCGCTTACGAATCCGGCCGGAGTGAAGCATCAGGTGGTTGGCGTTTTCGCCCAGACCCTGTGCCGCCCGTTGGCCGAGGTGCTGCAACGCCTGGGTAGCAAGCATGTGCTGGTGGTGCATTCGAAGGACGGCCTGGATGAGTTCAGCCTGGCTGCCCCCACCTTTGTTGCCGAACTGAAGAACGACACAATTACTGAATACTGGGTCGAACCGGAAGACCTCGGCATGAAAAGCCAGAGCTTGCATGGCCTTGCCGTCGAAAACCCACAGGCTTCGCTGGAGCTGATTCGCGATGCTCTGGGCCGTCGCAAGACCGAAAACGGCCAGAAGGCTGCGGAGATGATCGTGCTCAATGCGGGCGCGGCACTGTATGCCGCCGATCATGCGATGAGCCTGGCTCAAGGTGTGGAACTGGCCCACGACGTACTGCACACCGGGCTGGCCTGGGAGAAGCTGCAGGAACTGGGTGCCTTTACTGCAGTATTCAAGGTGGAGAACGAAGCATGAGTGTGCCGACGGTGCTGGAAAGGATCATTGCCCGCAAGTTCCAGGAAGTGGCCGAGCGCAGCGCGCGCGTCAGCCTCGCCGAGCTGGAAGGCCTGGCCAAGGCCGCCGATGCCCCGCGTGGTTTCGCCAACGCGCTGATCGAACAGGCCAGGCACAAGCAGCCAGCGGTGATCGCCGAGATCAAGAAGGCTTCGCCGAGCAAGGGCGTGATCCGCGAGCACTTCGTGCCGGCGGAAATCGCTGTCAGCTACGAGAAGGGCGGTGCTACCTGCCTGTCGGTGCTGACCGATGTCGATTACTTCCAGGGTGCCGATGAGTACCTGCAGCAGGCCCGCGCGGCAGTTTCGCTGCCGGTGATCCGCAAAGACTTCATGGTCGACCCTTACCAGATCGTCGAAGCCCGGGCCTTGGGCGCGGATTGCGTGCTGCTGATCGTCTCGGCACTGGATGACGTGAAGATGGCCGAGCTGGCCGCGACTGCAAAAGACGTCGGCCTGGACGTGCTGGTGGAAGTGCACGATGGCGATGAGCTGGAGCGCGCGTTGAAAACCCTGGATACGCCGCTGGTGGGGGTGAATAACCGCAACCTGCACACCTTCGAGGTCAGCCTGGAAACCACCCTTGACCTGCTGCCGCGCATTCCGCGTGATCGCCTGGCGATTACCGAGAGCGGTATTCTCAACCGGGCCGATGTCGAGCTGATGGCAATCAACGAGGTTTACTCGTTCCTGGTGGGCGAAGCGTTCATGCGCGCCGAGCAGCCTGGGCTGGAGTTGCAGCGGTTGTTCTTCCCGGAACAGGTGAAGAAGACTGTTCAGCATCTTGACTGATCAAATGAAGCCGGCTTTTTTGCCGGCTTTTTTGTATGCCTGCCAGGGCCGCTTCGCGGGTAAACCCGCGCCTACAGTGGGTGTGCTCCCTTTGTAGGAGCGGGCTAGCCCGCGAAGAGGCCATCAAAAACAACATCAAAGGTGGATCAATGACCGATCAACCCCTGGCCCTGACCGTCGAACAAGGCCTGCACACCGAACAGGAACTGCTGGCCGCCGTCTGCCGCGGCGAACGCGAAAACGGTGTGCTGTTCTGGCGACCCACCGACCATGCGCTGGTCATGCCCCGGCGCATGAGCCGTCTGGAAAACTTCGAGGCCGCCTGTGCGGAGCTGGCGATTGCCGGCTGGCCGGTGCTGCTGCGCGAGACTGGCGGTGAGCCGGTGCCTCAGTCCCATTCCACTGTCAACGTTGCCCTGGTCTACGTTGCCCCGCGCAGCGAAGGTGATCACGGCCGTATCGAAAGCGCCTACGAGCGCCTGTGCCTGCCGCTGTGCGAGGTACTGCGCGAGTGGGGCGGGGTGGCGTCGGTGGGGGAGATAGACGGGGCGTTCTGCGATGGTCGCTACAACGTCAACCTCAATGGCCGCAAGCTGGTGGGCACCGCCCAGCGCTGGCGCCAGGGCCTGGGCGGCAAGCGCCCGGTGGTACTGGTACACGGTGCGTTGCTGCTGGACAACGAGCGGGAGTCGATGGTGGCAGCGGTCAACCGCTTTAATGAGTGCTGCGAGCTTGAGCAACGCTGCCGCGCTGATGCACATATCGCCTTGCATGAAGTGGCGCCCGCAGCACCCTGGTTTGAGCGCTTGTCGCAGGCCTACGCCAAGGTGCTTGCAGACCTGCCCAGGGACTAGCGGGTACCGTAGACCACCATGGTCTTGCCTTTGACCTGAACCAGGCTGCGTTCCTCAAGGTCCTTGAGGACGCGGCCGACCATTTCCCTGGAACAACCGACGATTCGGCCGATTTCCTGACGGGTGATCTTGATCTGCATGCCGTCGGGGTGGGTCATGGCGTCGGGTTGTTTACACAATTCCAGCAGGCAACGGGCAACCCGGCCGGTGACGTCGAAAAACGCCAGGTCACCGACCTTGCGTGTGGTGTTGCGCAGGCGCTGGGCCATCTGGCCGCCCAGGGCATAGAGGATTTCCGGGTCTTGGCGCGCCAGTTCGCGAAACTTGTTGTAGCTGATTTCCGCCACTTCGCACTCGGTCTTGGCTCGCACCCAGGCACTGCGCTGCTGTTCGCCGTCAACCGGTTCGAACAGCCCGAGCTCGCCGAAGAAATCGCCATTGTTGAGATAGGCAATAATCATTTCGCGGCCATCCTCGTCTTCGATGAGGATGGTCACCGAGCCCTTGATGATGAATGACAGTGTCTCGGCGCGGTCGCCGGCGCAGATGATGTTGCTTTTGGCGGTGTAGCGGCGGCGCTGGCAGTGTACCAACAGTTTGTCGATGTTCTTGATCTTGGCGGGTAGGGCGGAGGCAACCATCACGAAATCCTGTTCGATGCGCCGCATAGGCTTTTTATAAGGTTGTCTGGCGGCGAGCGCCATTCATTTGGCGCCAGCTTATCAGACGTCTCCGGATGTTTCGGTATTAAACCGATACGTCTCGTGCTTTTCGCACGGCCTTACAAGGTCTAAGCTGACACCCTTTTCCGAATATCAGGAGTCCGGGTAGATGAAGGCACGTATCCAGTGGGCCGGTGAGGCCATGTTCCTCGGCGAATCGGGGAGTGGCCATGTCGTCGTGATGGACGGCCCGCCTGAGGCCGGCGGCCGCAACCTGGGTGTGCGCCCGATGGAAATGTTGCTGTTGGGCCTGGGTGGCTGCAGCAGCTTTGACGTGGTGAGCATTCTGAAGAAATCGCGCCAAGCGGTAGAAAGCTGCGAGGCGTTCCTGGAAGCCGAGCGTGCCAGCGAAGATCCGAAGGTGTTTACCAAGATTCACATGAACTTTGTGGTGAAAGGGCGTGGGCTGAAAGAAGCGCAGGTCAAGCGGGCAGTGGAGCTGTCGGCAGAGAAGTACTGCTCGGCTTCGATCATGCTCGAACGCGCGGGGGTTGAGATTACCCACGGGTATGAAATCGTAGAGCTCGGTTAACGCAACGTTGTTGGGGGCCGCAAAGCGGCCCCCGCACAATCA
>NZ_JBWKXT010000054.1:0-10158 GCF_059423245.1 Pseudomonas sp. GW460-LB5 | reverse complement strand
CCCCCCCCCCCCCCCCCGGCACTATCAGCTCCGAAGTGCGGGCAGTGCAGCTTGCACCCACCGTGGCAACCATCCCCGCATCACTTGGCTCAACCGCTCCCGCCGCTTCTGGTAAACCAGCCCCAGCCAGATAACCGCCAGCCCGATCAAGGTCACCACCACCGGGAACAGCAGCGATTCGGCAAATACCTCGTACGACAGGTACCCCAGGTAAGCCGCCACCCCCAGTGCACCAAACACCATGAACACCGGCCGGCGCAGCAGCACGGCCATGCCCATCAGCGCTATGTTGGTCAGGCAGTACATGGCCTTGCCCAACTCACTGCCGCTGTCCAGCAGCGTCAAGCCGCCCCAGAATGCCGCCAGCCCGGCCAAGTAGCCCCAACGGGCGTAGTCTTCTTGCGTGCGGCCGTCTATCAACAGGCACACCACCAGCAAGCCCAACCCGAACCACAGCGAAACTTCGCGGCGCTGCTCCCAACTGAACGGCGAGCCGAAGAACCATTCGCTCAGGTCCATCGACATGAACCACAGGGCCACGGCTATAGGCATGACGACGAACGGGTAGGGGATCAGCCTCAGCATCAGCAAACCGGCAAGCACTGTGGCCGCTTCCATCGCCAGCCAGCCGCCCTGCACGTAGGTGTAGTACTGGTGATACTCGGCTTGCGCGTCGTCCAGTGGCCACCAGCCTGCCAGGCGCTCAATGGCAAACACCGCCAGTGGCACGATACTGACCGCTACCGCCGCCAGTACCCCGGCAGCAACGGGCTGGGCGCGGCGCTGCAGGTTGAGGGCGGACAAGGTGATCAGCAGGATATAGAGGCTGGCGATGATCAATAGCGCGCCGTCACCAATGCTCATCCAGGCTTCGGTGAGCAACCAGCCCATGGCTGCCATGATCAGCATGGCGCCGAAGTAGAACGCAACATGGGCCAGCTGAAAGCTGCCACGTGCCGCCGGTTGCTGGCGCAGGAATGCCAACAGGCTTTGGTCCTGGCCCGGCTGGAGAATCCCGGCCTGCACGGCACGCGCCAGGTCCTTGGCGTCGAAACGGTCCGTCATGGCGATGCCTTCAGATGCGGTAGGTGCTCTTGGTCATGACCTTGGCCAGCAAGCTCATGCCAAAGCGGACAGGGGCCGGGAAGCGATAACCACCGGCTTCCAGGGCGGACTCGGCGTGCTGCTCTTCGTCGATGCGCATCTGTTCGAGAATGGCCCGGGACTTTTCGTCTTCGTGCGGGATCTGCTCCAGGTGCTCGTCGAGGTGCTTGCACACCTGGTGCTCGGTGGCGGCGACGAAGCCCAGGCTGACCTTGTCGCTGACCAGGCCGGCAAGTGCGCCGATGCCGAACGACATGCCGTAGAACAAGGGGTTGAGCACGCTTGGGTGGCTGTTCAACTGGCGAATGCGCTGTTCGCACCAGGCCAGGTGGTCCACCTCTTCCTCGGCGGCATGCTCCATGGCCTTGCGTACTTCGGGCAGCTTGGCGGTCAGGGCTTGGCCCTGGTACAGCGCCTGGGCGCACACTTCACCGGTGTGGTTGATACGCATCAGCCCGGCGATGTGGCGGGTCTGCTGCTCGTCCAGGTCGACGTCCGGCTGGACAATGGCCGGCGATGGCCGGGCGGGTTGGCCGCTGAAGGGCAGCAAGGTGCGCATGGCGGTATCGGCCTGCAGCAACAAGCGGTCGAGCGGCGAGTAGTGACGTTCGGTAGCCATCGGGCACCTCCGCAAGAATGTGCCCGACAGTTTACCGCAATAGCGGCGGGGTCGCTTGCCGTGGATCAGCCCGGTGGCCAGTTCATCTGGCGCTGGCCCAGCACGTGCATATGGATGTGGTAGACAGTCTGGCCGCCCTTCGGGTTGCAGTTCATGACCACGCGGAAACCTTCCTCGCAGCCCTGCTCGACAGCCAGGCGCTGGGCGGTGAACAGGATGTGGCCCGCCAGGGCCTTGTCTTCTTCGGTCAGGTCATTGAGCGTGCGGATGTGTTTTTTCGGGATGACCAGAAAATGTACCGGTGCCGCGGGTGCAATGTCCTTGAAGGCCAGGACCTGGTCGTCTTCGTAGATGATATCCGCCGGGATTTCCCGGTTGATGATTTTGAGGAATAGATCGTCCACAGCACTTGCTCCATGGTGAGGGTCGGGCCGAGTGTACTCAGCCGAGCGCCGCTCGCCCAGTGGCTATTCCATGCCGGCCGGGCAATAGCGGCGGTGGATGGCGCCGGCCAGTTTGCACACCAGCCAGCGCGGCAGCAGGCGCGGGGCCAATGCCAGCCAGCGGTTGCGTCGGCCTGGCATGATCAGCGCACGGTTCTTGTCCAGTGCACGCACGGTATACAGCGCTACTTCTTCGGGGCTGAGGCAGCGGGGTTTGCCATCGAGCCGCGCAATGCGCCGGCGCGAGGAGCGTACAGGGCCTGGGCACAATACCGAGACCTTGATACCGGTACGCTTGAGTTCTTCGCGCAGGGCCTGGGAAAAACTCAGCACGTACGCCTTGCTGGCGGCATAGGCCGCCATCCACGGGCCGGGTGCCACCCCGGCAAGGCCAGCGACGTTGAGGATCTGGCCGCCACCCTGCACGGCCATCAGGTTGCCGATGGCGTGGCACAGGCGGCTCAGGGCCAGAACGTTGACCTCCAGCAGATCCTGCTCGTCGGCCCACTCATGGGCCAGGAACGGCCCGTAGGTACGCAAGCCGGCACAGTTGACCAGCAGGTCGATACGCCGTTCGCCTTCTTCCAGTTCCAGTACGAAGCCAGAAAGGCGCAGCGGCTGGCTGAGGTCGCAGGCGCGGAACAGCACCTCGACACCAAAGCGTTGGGTCAACTCAAGGGCCACGGGTTCCAGCGTTTCCCGCTGACGTGCCACCAGGATCAGGTTGCGCCCGCGCCGTGCCAGAGCTTCCGCCAGGGCCAGGCCCAAGCCGCTGGAAGCACCAGTGATCATGGCGTAACGGGTCATGCAAGGCTCCTGGGGGCGAAAGAGGGCGCCTAGTGTACAGCTTGGCCGGGTAAGGTGTTGCGTTTTGCTACAAGGTGCGGGCGCGCAGAATCTGGCAGCGATCCAGGGCTTCCCGGTACTCACTGTGGAGCCGTTCGATCAATGCACTGGCGCTGGGCAGATCATGGATTTCGCCGACACCCTGGCCCGCCGACCATACGGTCTTCCAGGCCTTCGCTTCGTCGTCGATAGGTTTGAGCTTGCCTTGCTCGTGGCCGCCCTTGAGGGCGTTCATGTCGTAGCCAGCCTGCTCCAGGCTTGAACGCAGGAAGCTGGCAGGTATGCCGGACACTGCCGGGGTGTGAATGATGTCGGCGGCGTGGGCATCGAGTAGCATCTGCTTGTAGGCATCCTGGGCCTGGCTTTCTGCGGTGGCGATGAAGCGCGTACCCATGTAGGCCAGGTCGGCGCCCAGCAATTGTGCGGCGAGGATTTCGTGGCCATGGTTGAGGCAGCCGGCCAGCAGCAGGGTCTTGTCGAAGAACTGGCGAATCTCTGCGGCCAGGGCGAAAGGGCTCCAGGTGCCTGCATGCCCGCCCGCGCCGGCAGCCACGGCGATCAAGCCATCGGCACCCGCTTGCGCGGCCTTCTCGGCATGGCGGCGAGTGGTGACATCGTGGAACACCAGGCCGCCGTAGCCATGCACGGCATCGACCACTTCCTTGACCGCCCCCAGGCTGGTGATGACGATCGGCACGCGATGCTCCACGCACAAAGCCAGGTCGGCCTGCAGGCGTGGGTTGGTCGGATGGACGATCAGGTTGACCGCATAGGGGGCTGGCGCCTCCAATAGCGCCAGGCCTGCCTCGATTTCCTCCAGCCAGGCCTTGAAGCCCGCGCTGTCGCGCTGGTTCAGGGCCGGGAAACTACCCACTACGCCGCTGGCGCAGCACGCCAGTACCAGTTTGGGGTTGGAGATCAAGAACATCGGCGCTGCGACAACAGGCAGGCGCAGGCGTTGTTCGAGCGAGGCAGGTAGCGACATGGCAAGGCTCCTTGAGCGGGTGGCTATGTCAGAACGGTTTGACCACCACCAGAATTACGATGCCCAGCAGGAACAGCACGGGCACTTCGTTGAACCAGCGATAGTAGACGTGGCTGCGGGTGTTGTTGCCGCTGGCGAAGCGTTTGCGTTGGGCACCGCACATGTGATGGTAGCCGGTCAGCAGGATGACCAGGGTCAACTTGGCATGCAGCCAGCCCTGGCTCAGCCAGCCGGGCGTGAGGTAGAGCATCCATGCGCCGAACACGTAGGTGGCGATCATCGCCGGGTTCATGATGCCCCGGTACAGCTTGCGTTCCATGGTCACGAAGCGTTCCTGGCTGATGCTGTCCTGGCTCTGGGCGTGGTAGACGAACAGCCGCGGCAGGTAGAACAGGCCGGCGAACCAGCAGACCACGCTGACGATATGCAGCGCTTTGATCCATAGGTAAAGCATGGAGGGAGTTCCTTCAGGTATTCACGGTCGTCAGATAGTAGTGGTCAAGCGCCCGAAGGGTCACCCGAAGAGTTGTTACAGGCGCTTCACGCCCCTATCATCGTGCGCTTTCCAGACGGCTCGTTGATAAGGGGCAAGCGTTATGATCAAGGTCGGTATCGTCGGCGGCACGGGTTACACCGGCGTCGAACTGTTGCGTCTGCTGGCACAGCATCCACAGGCCGAAGTGGCGGTCATCACTTCGCGCTCCGAGGCGGGCGTGGCGGTGGCGGACATGTACCCGAACCTGCGCGGCCACTATGACGGGCTGGCGTTCAGCGTGCCGGACAGCAAGGCGCTGGCTGCCTGTGATGTGGTGTTCTTCGCTACCCCGCACGGTGTTGCCCATGCTTTGGCCGGTGAACTGCTGGCGGCCGGCACCAAGGTGATCGACCTCTCGGCCGACTTCCGCCTGCAGGATGCCACCGAGTGGGGCAAGTGGTATGGTCAGCCGCACGGTGCGCCAGAGCTGCTCAAGGACGCCGTGTATGGCCTGCCTGAAGTCAACCGCGAGAAGATTCGCCAGGCGCGCCTGATCGCCGTACCGGGTTGCTACCCTACCGCCACCCAGCTGGGCTTCCTGCCGCTGCTGGAGGCGGGCCTGGCCGACCCGTCGCGCCTGATTGCCGACTGCAAGTCGGGTGTCAGCGGTGCCGGTCGTGGTGCGGCAGTGGGTTCGCTGTTCTGCGAGGCCGGCGAAAGCATGAAGGCCTATGCGGTCAAGGGCCATCGTCACCTGCCGGAAATCAGCCAGGGCCTGCGCCTGGCTGCTGGCAAGGACATCGGCCTGACCTTCGTGCCGCACCTGACGCCAATGATCCGTGGCATCCACGCCACCCTGTACGCGAATGTTGTCGACACCTCGGTCGACCTGCAGGCGCTGTTCGAGAAGCGCTACGCCGACGAACCGTTCGTCGATGTGATGCCAGCTGGCAGCCACCCGGAAACCCGCAGTGTGCGCGGCGCCAACGTCTGCCGTATTGCCGTTCATCGTCCGCAGGGTGGTGACTTGGTGGTGGTGCTGTCGGTGATCGACAACCTGGTCAAGGGAGCCTCCGGCCAGGCGGTACAGAACCTGAACATCCTGTTCGGCCTGGATGAGCGGATGGGCCTGTCCCACGCAGGCTTGCTACCGTAAGCGAACTGCGATCGAAATGGCCCGCCTTGCGCGGGCCATTTTGTCAGTCGCGACTAAAGCCGCACAATTCTTGACCAATTTTCTCGGGAAAGCGGATAATGCGCGTCATCGAGTTTTAAGGCGGCAACTGCGCCGGGAGAGTCAACATGAGCGTCGAAACCTTCACCCCTACCGGTCTGGAATTCACCCATGGGGCGGCCCAGAAAGTGAAGAACCTGGTCAATGAGGAAGGCAATGAACGTCTGAAACTGCGGGTGTTCGTGACCGGTGGCGGCTGCTCGGGCTTCCAGTACGGTTTCACTTTCGATGAAGATGTGGCCGAAGATGACACCATCGTCGAGCGCGAAGGCGTGTCGCTGGTGGTCGACCCGATGAGCTTCCAGTATCTGGCTGGCGCTGAGGTGGACTATCAGGAAGGCCTGGAGGGGTCGCGCTTTGTGATCAAGAACCCGAACGCTGCCACTACGTGCGGTTGCGGGTCCTCGTTCTCGATCTGAGATCTCGCTCTACGAAAACGCCGCGCAATTGCGCGGCGTTTTGCTTTCTGGTGTAGCAGTTAGGCCGGGTAGATTGCGCCCAGTACCCGCAAACCCTTGGCCGCCGTCACGCTTGGCCGGTTGGCGCTGATGCCTTCGAGGCAGCAGTGGGCCAGCCAGGCAAAGGCCATGGCCTCGACCCAGTCAGGGTCTACGCCATGGGCGCCGGTACTGGTGACACGGGCCTTGGGCAGCAGTTGGCCGAGGCGGGCCATGAGGGCACCGTTACGTGCGCCGCCACCGCACACCAGCAACGCTTCGGTGCCTTGCTGGGCATTGCTCAGCGAGTCGATGATGCTGCGAGCGGTAAGCTCAAGCAATGTCGCCTGTACATCCTCGTCCGGGTAAGCGGGCAGGCCTGCCAGGTGGCCATCCAGCCAAGGCAGGTTGAACACTTCGCGGCCGGTGCTCTTCGGGCCGCTACCCGCAAAGAACGGGTCGGCCAGCATCGCACTCAGCAAGCCCCCCTGTACCACGCCCGAGGCCGCCCAGGCACCATCGGCATCGTAGGCCTGGCCGCGCTTGCGCTCTATCCAGGCATCCAGCAGCACGTTACCCGGACCGCAGTCGAAGCCGTGGACCGGCTTGTCCTGCTCGATCAGGCTGAGGTTGCTGAAGCCGCCCACATTCAGAATTGCCAGACGCTGGCCCAGGTGGCCGAACAGGGTTTCGTGGAAGGCCGGAACCAGCGGCGCACCTTGGCCTCCGGCAGCCACATCGCGCCGGCGGAAATCGGCAACCACGCTGATACCCGTTAGCTCGGCGAGCAGCGCCGGGTTGCCGATTTGCACGGTAAAACCGCGTGCGGGCTCGTGGCGGATAGTCTGGCCGTGGCTGCCGATGGCGCGGATGGCCTCGGCCCCCAGTCCTTGGCGGGCAAGCAGTTGGCGTATACCTTCGCCTGCCAGGCTGGCCCAGCGGTTTTCGGCCAGCGCCGCGCGGGCTATTTCGTCAGGGCCGCTGCTGCACAGGGCAAGCAGTTCCTGGCGCAGGTCGCCGGGCATGGGCAGGTAATGGGTGGCGAGCAGTTCAAGCTGCTCGCCTTGTTCGATCAAGGCAATGTCAAGGCCATCAAGGCTGGTGCCGGACATTACCCCCAGGTAGAGCGCCATGGGCTTAGCGCTTGTTCGCTGCGAGCAGGGTGGCCTTTTCCTGATCCATACGGGCAATCAGGGGCTGGCTCTGCTGCAGGAAGCGCTGGCGCTCGTTCTTGGCGATTGGATCAGCCATTGGCACTTTCTGGCTCAGCGGATCGACGTGCACACCGTTGACCTGGAACTCATAGTGCAGGTGGGGCCCGGTAGACAGGCCGGTGGTGCCGATGTAACCGATGATCTGGCCCTGCTTTACCGAACTGCCAGTCTTGATGCCTTTGGCAAAGCCCTGCATGTGCCCGTACAGCGTCTTGTAGCGGTTGCCGTGCTGGATGATCACGGTGTTGCCGTAACCGCCACGGCGCCCAGCCAGTTCGATGCGGCCGTCACCGGCAGCCTTGATTGGCGTACCGCGCGGGGCGGCGTAGTCGACGCCTTTGTGCGCGCGGATCTTGTTCAGGATGGGGTGCTTGCGGCCGGCGGAAAAGCGCGAACTGATACGGGCAAAGTCCACCGGCGTACGGATGAAGGCCTTGCGCAGGCTGTTGCCGTCGGCAGTGTAGTAAGTGGTGTTGCCCTGCTTGTTGGTGTAGCGCACGGCGGTGTAGGTCTTGCCGCGGTTGGTGAAGCGGGCGGACAGGATGTTGCCGGTGCCGACCACCTTGCCGTCCATGACCTTCTGCTCGTAGACCACATCGAACTCGTCGCCTGGGCGAATATCCTGAGCGAAGTCGATGTCGTAACCCAGCACCCGGGCCATGTCCATGGTCATGCTGTGGGAGAGACCGGCGCGCTGGGCCGAAGCCGATAGCGAGCTCTTGATCACGCCGTGGGCATAGGCAGTACGAACTACGGGTTTGCTGATTTCACGGTTGAAGGTGTAGCCCTTGGCGGACTTCGTCAGCCGAATGGTCTCGAGATTGCTGACCTTGCTGTGCAGGCTGGCGAGCTGGCCATCCTTGTCGAGCTCGAACTGCAGTACCTGGCCGTGTTTGAGCTGGCTGAACTGCTTGGCCTGCTTGTTACTGGCCAGCAGGTCGTGTACCGCATTGGCCGGCAGGCCGACCTTGGCGAACAGGGTGGACAGGGTGTCGCCACGTGCCACGGTGACTTCGCGGTGGCCAGGCTGCTTGGCTGCTTCGGCGACGGGTTCGGTGGCAGGGGCTGGCTGCTCGGCCGTTTGGGTCTTGGGGGCTGCCTCTTCGATCTGGGCGAAGGGCGAGCCTTGCTCACTTTCTGCCTGCACCAGGGGGGCAGCACGGGATTCGTCTTTCAGCTGCTCGGCCGGGCTCTCCAGCTCGAGGTTGAGGGTGGTTTTCTTGGCTTCCACTTCGCTGGAGGGGAATACCAGCAGAGCCAGACTGAGCAGGGCGGCAATGCCGCTGGCGGCCAACAGATGGCTTTTCGGATAAAGCGGGGGCGCTTTAGGCGGTTCGTTGGTCATGGGTAAGGTGACTTTGAAAAAGTGAAATGGAAAAGATGAATGACATGATGAAGATGAAATAACTGTATAAAATATAACCAAATCCATTTTCACGCAAGGGCGCGTAGACGCCGCGAGCCCGTGCCCGGGTCACATTCCTTTGCGAAACTTGTATTTGACGGCCGATCTTGTATGGTTGGCTCCCCCTGAATCTGAGCCTTGCGGGTTTGTCTATGAAGTCGGTTGAAGAGCAGCTGGCGCTTATAAAGCGCGGCGCGGAAGAAGTACTGGTCGAGTCGGAACTGGTAGAGAAGCTCAAGCGCGGCCAGCCTCTGCGCATCAAGGCCGGCTTTGACCCGACTGCGCCTGACCTGCACCTGGGTCACACGGTGCTGATCAACAAGCTGCGTCAGTTCCAGGAGCTGGGCCATCAAGTCATCTTCCTGATCGGTGACTTCACCGGCATGATCGGTGACCCCAGCGGCAAGAGCGCCACGCGCCCACCGCTGACCCGTGAGCAAGTGCTGGACAACGCCGAGACCTATAAGCAGCAGGTGTTCAAGATTCTCGACCCGGCCAAGACCGAGGTCGCGTTCAACTCCACCTGGATGGACAAGCTGACCCCGGCCGACTTCATTCGCCTGGCGTCGCAGTACACCGTGGCGCGCATGCTTGAGCGCGATGACTTCGACAAGCGTTACACCACCAACCAGCCGATCGCTATTCACGAGTTCCTCTACCCCCTGGTGCAGGGCTATGACTCGGTGGCGCTGAAGGCGGACGTCGAGCTGGGTGGTACCGATCAGAAGTTCAACCTGCTGATGGGGCGCGAGCTGCAACGCGCCTATGGTCAGGAAGCGCAGAACATCGTGACCATGCCGTTGCTCGAAGGCCTCGACGGTGTGAAGAAAATGTCCAAGTCGCTGGGCAACTATGTAGGTATTCAGGAAGCGCCGGGGGTGATGTACAGCAAGCTGGTATCTATCCCGGATACTTTGATGTGGCGTTACTTCGAGCTGCTGAGCTTCCGTTCGATGGAAGAGATCGAGCAGTTCCGTGCCGATGTTGCCAAGGGTGCCAACCCGCGCGACATCAAGATCAAGCTGGCCGAAGAGATCGTTGCGCGTTTCCATGGTGAGGAGGCAGCGGCCAACGCTCACCGTGGTGCTGGTAACCGCATGAAAGAAGGTGAGTTGCCGGAAGACCTGCCGGAAGTCGAAGTGGTTGCAGCGGAAAACTTGCCGATTGCTGCCGTGCTGAACCGGGCTGGCCTGGTAAAGAACTCGGCTCAGGCGCGGGACCTGCTGAGTGGCGGCGCTGTTAAAGTCGACGGTGCGGCCGTGGATCGTGACTTCGTGTTTGCGCTGGGCGCGACCCATGTGTGCCAAGCGGGCAAGAAGTCGTTTGCACGGGTTACCCTCAAGGCTGAGTGAGCGATTGCAGGTGTAGCTATATAGAAGCGGGGAGGCCGAAAGGC
>NZ_JBWKXT010000053.1:0-45948 GCF_059423245.1 Pseudomonas sp. GW460-LB5 | reverse complement strand
ATGTTGGGGTGGGGGATGGCACCGGCTTTGCCGGTGTTCGCGGCTGAAGCCGCTCCCACAGGGATCGTGCTTGGCTCGGGTATGCGCTGTACCTGTGGGAGCGGCCTTGTGTCGCGAAAGGGCTGCAGAGCAGCCCCGGGGATCTATGCAGCGCTGCTGAGAACCTGGGGCCGCTTTGCGGCCCGATCGCGACACAAGGCCGCTCCCACAAGGGTGAAGGTGTCTGCCTTTAGATGCTGCGTGGCCGGGTAACACGGTCTACCAGGTAGACCAGGCCGTGGTAGTCGATGCCGCTGTGGCTCGACAGGCCTATTTCGCAGGTGCGGCTGGTGGAGATGCCTTCGCTGCAATACTGCACCGCATCCTTCAGGCTGCGCAGCGAGTGGGCGTTGAGCTCGGGGGTGGTGAAGCCTTTGTCACCGGCAAACCCGCAGCAATGGATGCCTTCGGGGATTACCACCTGTTTGCTGCAGCGCCGCGCCAGGTCGATCAAGGCCTGGCTTTCGCCCAGGTGTTGGGTGCTGCAGGTCACGTGCACGGCTACCGGCTCGTCCTGGGGGGTGAACTCCAGGCGGTCGAGCAGGTGGGTGCGGATGAAGCGCACCGGGTCGTACAGGTCCAGCCGGGTTTCGCCCAGGTCTTGCACCAGGCGCAAGGTGCAGGGGCTTGTGTCGCAGTAGATCGGGTCAAGGCCGCCGCGGCTGGCGTGCAGCAGGGCGGTGATCAGCTCCTGGCGCTTGTGCTCGGCCTGCTCGGGGTAACCCTTGGAGGCGAAGGGCTGGCCGCAGCACAGGCTGTCGGCGTTGTCGGGGAACACCACCTGGTAACCGGCCTTTTCCAGCAGGGCGCGGGTTTTGTCCAGCAGCGAGCTTTGCTCGCGGTCGGCATAGGCCGGGCCCATCACCCGTGACACGCAGGCGGCCAGGTACACCACGCGGGGGCGGGCGTCGTTGCTGGCCGGGCCGAAGCTGATCGGGCGCAGGGGTTGTGGCATGGCCGGGGTCCACTGGGGCAGGCGGCCTTTGCTGGCTTTGCTCAGCGAGGCGCTAAGGCGGCCCAGGCGCGGGGCGCCGAGCAGCTTGCGTGCAGTGTTGGCGGCTGTGAGGGTAAGGCGGGCGCCACCCAATGCGGTGTGGAAGTGCTCGGCCAGCCAGTCGGCGGTCTTGTTGTGCTCGGCGGCCTGGCTGCGCAGTTTTTTCACCAGCTCGCCGGTGTTGATACCGACCGGGCAGCGCTGGGCGCACAGGCCGGTGGCGGCGCAGGTGTCGATGCCTTGGTACTGGTAGGTCTGCATCAGTTCGCGGGTGTCGATGCCGGCGCGTTGCTTGGCCTGGATGTCACGCCACATGACGATGCGCTGGCGTGGGCTGAGGGTAAGCCCCTTGGACGGGCACACCGGTTCGCAGAAGCCGCATTCGATGCACTTGTCGACGATTTCGTCGGCGGCAGGCAGCGGCTTGAGGTTTTTCAGGTGGATGTCCGGATCGATGCTCAGCACCACGTCGGGGTTGAGGATGCCGTTGGGGTCGAGCAGGCGCTTGAGCTTCCACATCAGCTGGTAGGCGTCATGGCCCCACTCCAGTTCCACGAACGGTGCCATGTTGCGGCCGGTGCCGTGCTCGGCTTTTAGTGAACCGCCAAACTCCACGGCCACCAGGTGCGCCACGTCGTCCATGAAGGCCTGGTAACGGGCGACTTCCTCGGCGCTGTTGAAGCCTTGGGTGAAGACGAAGTGCAGGTTGCCTTCCAGCGCGTGGCCAAAAATGATCGCTTCGTCATAGCGGTGCTTGTCGAACAGCAGGATCAGGCGGTTGACGCCTTCGGCCAGTTGCTCGACGGGGAAGGTCACGTCTTCGATGATCACCGTGGTGCCGGTCTGGCGCACGGCGCCGACGGCGGGGAAGGTGTCCTTGCGGATTTTCCACAGCTGGTTGTACACGGCCGGGTCTTCGCTGAAGTCCACTTGCTGTTCCAGCGGGAAGTCGGCGATCGAGGCCATTACCTGGTGCAATTGCTCGTGCAGCAGGCTCTGGCTGGCGGCGCGGGACTCGATCAGCAGGGCGCAGGCGTTGTCTGACAGGCCTTTTACCCACAGCGGCATGCCGGGCATGTTCTGCACCGAGCGCAGGCTGCGGCGGTCGAGCAGTTCCACGGCCGAGACCGGCTGCTGCTTGAGCACGGGTACCGCGCGGCAGCAGCTTTCGACGCTGGGGAACACCAGCAGGGCGCTGGCCTTGTGCGGGTGGTCGGGCACGGTGTTGTAGGTGACGGCGCTGATGAAGCCCAGCGTGCCTTCGGAACCGACCAGCAGGTGCTGCAGGATGTCCAGCGGCTGGTCGTAGTCCACCAGTGCGTTCAGCGACAGGCCGGTGGTGTTCTTCAGCCGGTATTTGTGCCGGATGCGCTCGGCCAGCGCGGTGTTGGCGCGGGTCTCGCGGGCCAGGCGGGCCAGCGATTCCAGCAGCGCGGCGTGGCTTTTTTCAAAGGCGGCGACGCTGGCCGGGTCTTCACTGTCCAGGCGGGTGCCGTCGGCCAGCACCAGGCGCAGGCCGGCCAGGGTGTGGTAAGTATTCTGCGCGGTGCCGCAGCACATGCCGCTGGCGTTGTTGGCAACGATGCCGCCAATTTTGCAGGCGTTGATCGAGGCCGGGTCGGGGCCGATCTTGCGCCCGAAGGGGGCCAGCCAGGCGTTGGCCTGGGCGCCGATCACGCCGGGTTGCAGGCGGATCTGCTCGCCCTGGCCACGGATTTCGCGGCCGTTCCAGTTATCGCCGAGCACAATCAGCACCGAGTCGGTGATGGCCTGGCCAGACAGGCTGGTGCCGGCGGCGCGGAAGGTGACCGGCACCCGCTCGCGCTGGGCCAGTTTGATCAGGCCGACCACTTCGTCCTCGGACTCGACGCGCACCACCAGCTTGGGGATCAGCCGGTAGAAGCTGGCGTCGGTGCCAAAGGCCAGGGTGGACGTGGGGTCGTCGAAGCGGCGTTCGGCGGGTATCAGGCGCTCGGCATCACGCAGGAACGCGGCGGGCAAGCTCATGCAGTCTCCTCGCGGGGCTGTGGCGTCTGTGCGCCACATGCCCCGGGTCAATCAGGCGGTGTTTCTTGCAGGCGGTCAGGCGCCCAGTTCGCGTACCAGCGAGTCACGGGTGATCTCGCTGATCGACTTGGCGCCGGTCAGCACCATGGCCACGCGCATTTCCTTCTCGAACAGCTCAAGCAGGTTCTTCACCCCGGCCTGGCCGTGCACGGCAAGGGCATAGAGGAAGGCGCGGCCGATCAGTACGGTGTCGGCACCCAGGGCGATCATGCGCACCACGTCGAGCCCACTGCGGATGCCGGAGTCGGCCAGAATCTTCAGGTCACCTTTGACGGCGTCGGCAATGGCCGGCAGGGCGCGGGCGCTGGACAGCACGCCATCGAGCTGGCGGCCGCCGTGGTTGGACACCACAATGCCGTCGGCGCCGAACTTGACCGCATCGCGGGCGTCATCGGCATCCAGAATGCCCTTGATGATCATCGGGCCGTCCCAGTACTCGCGGATCCACTCCAGGTCTTTCCAGGAGATGGACGGGTCGAAGTTGTTACCCAGCCAGCCGATATAGTCGGCCAGGCCGGTGGGGTTGCCGCGGTACTTGGAGATGTTGCCCAGGTCGTGCGGGCGGCCCATCACCCCAACATCCCACGCCCACTCGGGGTGGGTCATGGCTTGCAGCACGCGGCGCAGCGGGCCGTTGCGGCCGCTCATGCCCGAGTGGGCATCGCGGTAGCGGGCGCCGGGTACCGGCATGTCGACGGTGAACACCAGGGTCTTGACCCCGGCGGCCTTGGCCCGCTCCAGGGCATTGCGCATGAAGCCGCGGTCCTTCAGCACGTACAGCTGGAACCACATCGGCCGGTCGATGGCCGGGGCCACTTCTTCGATCGGGCACACCGACACGGTAGACATCGTGAACGGGATGCCGTGGGCGGCCGCTGCACGCGCCGCCTGCACTTCGCCACGGCGGGCGTACATGCCGGTGAGGCCGACCGGGGCCAGGGCCACCGGCATGCTCAGGGTTTCGTCGAACAACTTGGTTTCCAGGCTGAGCTCGGACATGTTGTTCAGCACGCGTTGGCGCAGGGCAATACCGGCCAGGTCCGACACGTTGTGGCGCAGGGTGTGCTCGGCGTAGGCGCCGCCGTCGGCGTAGTGGAACAGGAAAGGAGGCAGCTTGCGTTGGGCCGCGGCGCGATAGTCGGTAGAGGCAGAAATGATCATGGATTCTCGCAGCGTTGCTTGTGGGGAGTGCCGGGCGCGCGATGGCGCCCGGCCCCTTTCACTTTAGTGATGAACCAGCATGCCGGTCAGCCAGTAAGCCTGCACCAAGGTGATCAGGCCCACGATGGTGGCAAAGAACAGGCTGTGCTTGACGGTGAAGCGGAACAGGTCGGATTCCTTGCCCACCAGGCCGGTGGCGGCGCAGGCCACGGCAATGGACTGGGGCGAGATCATCTTGCCGGTCACGCCGCCGCTGGTGTTGGCCGCTACCAGCAAGGTGTCGTTGACGCCGATCTGGTGTGCGGTGGTGGCCTGCAGCGAGCTGAACAGGGCGTTGGACGAGGTGTCCGAACCGGTCAGGAATACGCCCAGCCAGCCAAGGAACGGCGAGAAGAACGGGAACGCGGCACCGGTGCCGGCCAGTACCAGGGCCATGGTCGAGGACATGCCCGAGTAGTTGGTGACGAAGGCGAAGGCCAGCACCATGCCGATCGACAGGATAGGCCAGCGCAGCTCCCAGAAGGTCTCTTTGAAAGTGGTCAGACCAGTTTTGAAGTTGATCTTCAGCACTGCCATGGAAATCAGCGCCGAGAGGAAGATCGCGGTGCCGGTGGCGGAGATCGGGTCGAGCTTGAACACTGCTGGCATGGCAGTGGGCGCGGCAACGATCGGTGCGGTCTTGATCACCAACTGGTCGAGGTGCGGGATGGCGAAGTTGAACACGAAGTTGTACATCGCGCCGCCCGGGGCGAACGCTGCCTTGAACGGCTTCAGGGTCCAGATGGTGACCAGTACGGTCAGGATCAGGAACGGCGACCAGGCCTTGAAGATTTCGCCAAAGCTGTAAGGGCTAGGCTGGCTGCCGCTTGGCTGCACAACGGCTGCGCCGACGCTGCCTTTGGCTTCGCTGAACGAACGCTTTGGCTGCCAGACTTTCAGGAACAGGGTGAGGCAGATCAGGCTGGCCAGCGCCGAGGTGATGTCGGGCAGTTCAGGGCCGATGAAGTTCGAGGTGAAGTACTGGGTGACGGCGAAGCTCAGGCCGGCGACCAGGGCGGCAGGCCAGGTTTCTTTCACGCCACGTAGGCCGTCCATCATGAACACCAGCCAGAACGGCACGAACAGCGACAGCAGCGGCAGCTGGCGGCCAGTCATGGCGCCGATGTGGAAGGCGTCGATGCCGGTGACCTGGCCGGCCACGATGATCGGGATGCCCAGGGCGCCGAAGGCCACGGGGGCGGTGTTGGCGATCAGGCACAGGCCGGCGGCGTACAACGGGTTGAAGCCCAGGCCCACCAGCAGCGCGGCAGTGATTGCCACGGGGGCGCCGAAGCCCGCCGCGCCTTCGAGGAAGGCACCGAAGCAGAAGCCGATCAGCAGCACTTGCAAACGCTGGTCGTCGGTAATCGACAGCACCGAGCTGCGGATCACTTCGAACTGGCCGCTCTTCACCGTGAGTTTGTACAGGAACACCGCGGCAACGATGATCCAGGCAATCGGCCAGAGGCCGTAGAGGAAGCCGTAACCCGCGGCGGCGAGGGCCATGTCGACAGGCATCTGGAAGGCGAAGATCGCCACCAGGATCGACAGGGCAAGGGTGATGCTGCCCGCTACGTGGCCTTTCAGGCGGAACACGGCGAGGGCAAGGAAGAAGAACACGATAGGGATGACTGCCGCCAGTGCGGACAGGCCAAGACTACCAAGCGGGCTATAGAGTTGTTGCCAGGTTTGCATATGGGGTGGCCCCTAATTGTTGTTGGTCAGCACTGGCATTGGATAATTGGTAAGACCAATTTACAATGGCTGGTCGCTAGGTTAAAAGCGCTGTCGTGGGTGTGTCAATTTGTCCTGTGCAAAACTTTGGTCGCGTGCCGATGAGCGGGCGCCTGATGCGCTGGCAAAATCGCGGCTTGATGGGTGTTTGCGCGGCCTGGATCGGCGAGAATAGGCGCCCCTGAAATTTGCCGGGGGTTTGTGGAGAGCATGTGATGGTTTTTGATCAGGTCCGCCAACGGCGCCTGTCCGACGACATCGTCGATCGGTTGGAAGGGATGATTCTGGAAGGCACGCTGACCTCGGGGCAGCGGCTGCCGGCCGAACGCGCCCTTGCCGAGCAGTTCGGCGTGTCCCGCCCGTCACTGCGTGAGGCGATCCAGAAGCTGGTGGCCAAAGGGCTGCTGGTCAGCCGCCAGGGCGGGGGCAATTTTGTTGCCGAGTCGCTGGGCTCTACCTTCAGCGACCCACTGCTGCAGTTGCTTGAGCACAGTGCCGAGGCGCAGCGCGACCTGCTCGAATTTCGCCATACCCTGGAGGCGTCGTGCGCCTACTACGCCGCCCAGCGCGCCACCGACCCGGACCGGGCGCGTTTGAAGGCGGCCTTCGATGCGTTGCAAGACTGCTACACCCGGGTCGATGAAGTGACCCGCGCGGAGGAGGGCGCGGCGGATGCACGCTTTCACCTGGCGATTGCCGAGGCCAGCCATAACGCGGTCTTGCTGCACACCATTCGGGGCTTGTTCGACCTGCTCAAGCGCAACGTGGTGACCAACATTGGCGGCATGTATCAGCAGCGCACCGAAACCCGGGACATGCTGATCAGTCAGCACCGGGAGCTGTACCTGGCGATTGTCGAGGGCAGGGCGGAAGATGCGCGGGAAGTGTCCAGCCGGCACATTCTGTATGTGCAGGAGGTGCTGGAAGAAGCGCATGAAGAGGCGCAGCGCGTGGCGCGCGCGGAGCGGCGCAGCGGGCGCTGAGGTTTGTATAAGCAGTGCTGGCCTCTTCGCGGGGCAAGCCCGCTCCCACAGGACCCTCACAGCTTTCAAGGGCTGTGAAGGCCGTGTGGGAGCGGGCGTGCCCGCGAAGAGGCCGGAACAGGCTAAAGACCGATTAGTCTTCCTTGCCCTTGTTCCGCACAACCCGCTGCAGCTCGCGGTTGGAATCGCGTTCGCGCACGGTGTCGCGCTTGTCGAATTCCTTCTTGCCCTTGCCCAGTGCGATTTCGCACTTGATCAGGTGCTTGCTCCAGTACAGCGACAACGCCACGCAGGTGTAGCCTTTTTGCGCTACAGCCGCTTCCAGCCGCTCGAGCTCACGCTTGTTCAGCAGCAGCTTGCGGGTGCGGATGGGGTCGGCGATGACGTGGGTGCTGGCAGTGGTCAGCGGGGTGATGTGGCTGCCGAACAGCCAGGCCTCACCGTCCTTGAGCAGCACGTAACTGTCAACGAGGTGCGCCTTGCCAGCTCGCAGGCTTTTTACTTCCCAGCCGGAAAGGACCAGCCCGGCCTCGAACTTGTGTTCGATGAAGTAATCGTGTCGCGCTTTTTTATTCTGCGCGATGGTCCCGGTCGGATGTTTTTTTTGCTTAGCCATAGGGGCGGCATTATAGGCAAAGCCGCGCGTCGTTCGCTATGGGATTTCGGTGTGCTTGAGCCACCGGAATGAATACCGGACAATACAAACCCTGTCATACGCACAGAACCTGTTTTCGGCACGCTGCGAAGCGAAGCCACCCAGCCTTGGAAGTGACGCCTGGATGACTACCCATATTCAACGCTCCGCCCTGCTGCCATACCCCGCCCAGGCGCTCTACGATCTGGTCAACGATGTGGCCAGCTACCCAGAGTTTCTGCCGTGGTGCTCGGCCTCGACGGTGATCGATGCCAGTGATACGCACATGCATGCCAAACTGGAGGTGGCCAAGGGCGGCATGAGCCAGTACTTCGTCACGCGTAATGTGCTGGTGCCGGGGCAGTCGATCGAGATGAACCTTGAAGAGGGGCCTTTCACGCAGCTGCATGGCGTGTGGGTGTTCAAACCGTTGGGCGAAAAGGCCTGCAAGATCAGCCTGGACCTGTCCTTCGATTATGCCGGGCCGATTGTGCGCGCCACGTTGGGCCCGCTGTTCAATCAGGCGGCCAACACACTGGTCGACGCGTTCTGCCAGCGTGCCAAGCAATTGAATGGCTGACGGATAAGCCGCAAACAAAAAGCCCGGACCAGGTCCGGGCTTTTTTGCATCTGCTGTTCCCGGTTAACGGGTTTCCAGCGGTGCCGGGGTCGGGACCGGGGTGGTCTCGATGGTGTCGATTTCGCGCTGAATGGCCTCTTCAGTCGAACCAGGCTTGGCTGGTTTTTCTTCAGGCTGCGCTGCTGGCTGTTCGGTCTGGCCTGGCTCGGTGGCCGGGCTGACGGTGGTGTCGCTGCTGCCACCGAGGATTTCCTGGTCGCGGCTGACGCCTGGCATGAAGTCGCCCGACAAGCTGACCAGTTGGTCGCTTTCGTTGAAGAAGATGCTCATGCGCTCTTGCTGGCGTTTACCACCACCCGGCTGCAGGCTGTACAGGTAATCCCAACGGTTGGTGTGGAAGGTGTCCTGAATCAGCGGGTTGCCCATGATAAACCTTACTTGCCGGCGGGTCATTCCCGGGCGTAATTGGTCTATCATGTCCTGCGTGACGACATTGCCCTGCTGGATGTCGATTTTGTAAACCCCGGGAAACGAGCAACCGGCGAGTGCGAGCAGTCCCACTAGGGTGAGGCTGGTTAGCAAGAGCTTGGTGTTTTGCATCGGTGGGCGACTTCCACTATCTTGGCTGGACAACGTAAACCCCGATCATACCCGTATTAAGAGAAGCTGCGAAGCAGCATCGGCGAGAAAGCTGACCATGGTTGAAAATAGCGAATTGCGCAAAGCCGGTCTCAAGGTGACCCTGCCTCGAGTCAAGATCCTTCAGATGCTCGATTCCACCGAGCAGCGTCACATGAGTGCCGAGGATGTTTACAAGGCACTGATGGAAGCAGGCGAGGACGTAGGCCTGGCCACCGTCTATCGCGTACTGACCCAGTTCGAAGCGGCGGGGCTGGTGGTTCGCCACAACTTCGACGGCGGCCATGCAGTGTTCGAGCTGGCCGATGGCGGTCACCACGACCATATGGTGAACGTGGATACCAGTGAAGTCATCGAGTTCATGGATGCCGAAATCGAGAAGCGCCAGCGCGAAATCGTAGCCGAGCATGGCTTTGAGCTGGTGGACCACAATCTGGTCCTGTATGTGCGTAAGAAGAAGTAACGGTTTTTATCGTTATGAATGACAAAGGCGACCTTCGGGTCGCCTTTGTGCTTTCTGCTTCGGGCAGATTAATTTGCTTGCCGGCGATAGGGCCAGTACAGGTAGCATCAGGCCTTGCCAGAAACCACCATCTTGCGCGCATGCGCCAGGGATTCCTTGGTCAGGTCAATGCCGCCCAGCATTCGCGCCACTTCCTCGACCCGCTCACGCTTGCCCAGGCTGGCCACGGCGGTGTGGGTGGTGTCGCTGTTGCGCACCTTGTGCACAAACAGGTGGTGATGCCCTTGCGCAGCGACCTGTGGCAAGTGGGTCACGGTCAGTACCTGGCCGCGCTCGCCCAGGCGGCGCAACAACTGGCCGACAATTTCGGCCGTAGGGCCGCCAATACCTACGTCGACTTCGTCGAACACCAGGGTAGGTATGCGTGATGTCTGCGCGGTAATCACCTGGATCGCCAGGCTGATACGCGACAGTTCGCCACCTGAGGCCACCTTTGCCAGGCCCTTGAGCGGTTGGCCGGGGTTGGCGCTGACCAACAGTTCGATCTGCTCCAGGCCATGCGGTGACAGGTCTGCGCCCTCGGTGGGAGTGAGCTCGATACGGAACCGCCCGCCGGGCATGCCCAGGCGCTGGATTTCCTGCTCGACGGCGCCCGCCAGTTGCTGCGCGGCTTGCTGGCGCAGGGCGCTGAGCTCGCGAGCCCGCTCTTTATAGTGGTGTGCGAAAGCGGCCAGTTCTTCGCCTAGGCGCTCGATCGACTCATCACTGGCGTTCAGGCCTTCGATCTCTTCCATCAACTGTTGTTGCAGGTGAGGCAGTTCAGTGGGGTGCACGCGGTGTTTGCGTGCCAGCGTATAAATGGTGTCCAGGCGCTCTTCCAGTGCTTGCAAGCGCATCGGGTCGGCGTCGAAATTGTCGAGGAAGCGATTGAGTTCGCCCACGGCTTCCTCGACCTGAATCTGTGCGCTGGCGATCAGGTTGGCTGCTTCGCTGAGTGCCTTGGGCGAGTGGGTAGCGGCACCCAGGCGGTTCAGGCTGGAGGTGAGGGCGCTGAGCACGTTGCCCGAATCGCTTTCACTGCACTGGTCGATCACCTGGCGACAAATGCCGAACAGGGCTTCGGCGCTGGTCAGGTTCTTGTGTTCCTGTTCCAGTTGCTCCAGTTCGTGCTCACCCAGGCCAAGGTTGTCCAGCTCTTCCAGCTGGTAGCTGAGCAGTTGATGGCGGGCACGCTGCTCGTCACCCGAATTGGACAGCCGCTCCAGCTCTAGGCGGGTCTGGTTCCAGCGCTTGGCGGCCAGGTGCACCTGGCGGGCCAGGTCGACGGCGCCGGCGTACTCGTCGAGCAGGCGGCGGTGGGTGTCGGTCTTGAGCAGCGATTGGTGCTCGTGCTGGCTGTGGATATCGATCAGCAGCTCGCCCAGCGCCTTGAGGTCGCCCAGCGGGCACGGCGTGCCATTGATGTAGCCGCGGCTGCGGCCTTCAGCGGTGATTACCCGGCGCAGGATGCACAGGCCGTCGTTGTCCAGGTCGCGTTCGGCCAGCCAGGCGTGGGCCTCGGGGATGTCTACCAGGTCGAAGGTGGCGAGGATGTCCGCCTTGTCGGTGCCAGGGCGCACCACGCCACTGTCGGCCCGATCGCCCAGGGCCAGGCCGAGGGCGTCGAGCATGATCGATTTGCCAGCGCCGGTCTCACCCGTGATGACGGACATGCCGCGGGCAATTTCGAGGTCGAGGTGCTCGACGATGGCGTAGTTGTGAATGGACAGGTGCACCAGCATGGGGGCGGCTCCCGAAAGTCAGGTCTGGTTATTTATACAGTACTTTTTTCGGGCCTGCCAATGCCCTTCACAGAATCTGTTGCAGTGGGGAAAAGCACCTTGCCCCCTTGAAGCTGGTTTTTCCGGCCCCATATAGCCGACATCACAGGCGAGCCTGGCTCGCAGTCTACAAAATTGCGCAGGAGAGACCCCATGGCTGATGAACAGCTGAACGAGAAAGACCTTAACGTGGAAGAAACCGGTGCAGGTACTGCAGCTGACACCCGTGTTCTGGAGCTCGAGGAACAGCTGGCCGCAGCCAAGGACCAGGCGCTGCGCGCCGTTGCCGACGTGCAGAACGTGCGCCGTCGTGCCGAGCAGGATGTGGAGAAAGCCCACAAGTTTGCCCTGGAGAAGTTCTCCAGCGACCTGCTGCCGGTGATCGACAGCCTGGAGCTGGCCCTGGCCCACTCCAGCGCCGAGGACGAGCACGTCAAGCAGATCCGCGAAGGCGTCGAGCTGACCCTGAAGATGTTCCAGGACACCCTCAAGCGCTACAACCTCGAAGCGGTCGACCCGCACGGCCAGCCGTTCAACCCTGAGCACCACCAGGCCATGGCCATGCAGGAAAACGGCGAAGTCGAGCCAAACAGCGTGCTGAATGTGTTCCAGAAGGGTTACCTGCTGAACGGCCGCCTGCTGCGCCCCGCCATGGTGGTGGTCAGCAAGGCGCCGAGCGCGGCGCAACCCTCGATCAATGAAAAGGCTTGAAATCCATCGGGGCATCCCCATCTAGGTGTCAAGCCTTCAAGTATTACCGCAGTTGGCCAAAGTAGTCGCTGCTACCAAATTCAAGTTTCGGGAGAGTTAACATGGGTAAAATCATCGGTATCGACCTGGGGACCACCAACTCGTGCGTCTCCATTCTGGAAAACGGTAACGTCAAGGTCATCGAAAACGCCGAAGGTGCGCGTACTACCCCTTCGATCGTGGCCTACGCCAACGATGGCGAAATCCTGGTAGGTCAGTCGGCCAAGCGCCAGGCTGTGACCAACCCGCACAACACCCTGTTCGCAGTGAAGCGCCTGATTGGCCGCCGCTTCGAAGAAGATGTCGTGCAAAAAGACATCAAGCTGGTGCCGTACAAGATCGTCAAGGCGAACAACGGTGACGCCTGGGTCGAAGCGGCTGGCAAGGAAATGGCTCCGCCGCAAATCAGCGCCGAAGTCCTGAAGAAAATGAAGAAGACCGCCGAAGACTACCTCGGCGAGCCAGTGACCGAAGCGGTCATCACCGTTCCGGCCTACTTCAACGACAGCCAGCGTCAGGCTACCAAAGACGCCGGTCGTATCGCTGGCCTGGACGTAAAGCGCATCATCAACGAGCCGACCGCCGCTGCACTGGCGTACGGCATGGACAAGGCCAAGGGCGACCACACCGTCATCGTTTATGACCTGGGTGGTGGTACCTTCGACGTTTCGGTCATCGAAATCGCCGAAGTCGACGGTGAGCACCAGTTCGAAGTACTGGCTACCAACGGCGACACCTTCCTGGGTGGCGAAGACTTCGACATGCGCCTGATCGACTACCTCGTCGACGAGTTCAAGAAAGAGTCGGGCATGGACCTGAAGAACGATCCTCTGGCCCTGCAGCGCCTGAAAGAAGCCGCAGAAAAAGCCAAGATCGAACTGTCGTCCGCTCAGTCGACCGACGTCAACCTGCCGTACATCACTGCAGATGCCACCGGTCCTAAGCACCTGAACGTGAAGATCTCCCGCGCCAAGCTGGAGTCGCTGGTCGAAGACCTGGTCAAGCGTACCATCGAGCCTTGCCGCATCGCCCTGAAAGACGCCGGCATCGACGCCAGCAAGATCGACGACGTGATCCTGGTCGGCGGTCAGACCCGTATGCCGCTGGTGCAGAAAGAAGTAGCCGACTTCTTCGGTAAAGAAGCCCGCAAGGACGTCAACCCGGACGAAGCCGTTGCCATGGGCGCTGCCATCCAGGGTGCTGTTCTGGCCGGTGACGTGAAAGACGTGCTGCTGCTGGACGTCAGCCCGCTGACCCTGGGTATCGAAACCATGGGCGGCGTGATGACTGCGCTGATCGAGAAGAACACCACCATCCCGACCAAGAAGTCGCAGGTGTTCTCCACTGCCGATGACAACCAGGGCGCCGTGACCATTCACGTACTGCAAGGCGAGCGTAAGCAGGCTGCGCAGAACAAGTCGCTGGGCAAGTTCGACCTGGCTGACATTCCGCCAGCACCGCGTGGCGTTCCACAAATCGAAGTAACCTTCGACATCGACGCCAACGGCATCCTGCACGTAGGCGCGAAAGACAAGGCTACCGGCAAGACTCAGTCGATCGTGATCAAGGCCAACTCCGGCCTGTCGGACGAAGAGATCGAGCGCATGGTGCGTGACGCCGAGGCCAACGCCGAGGAAGACCGCAAGTTCGAAGAGCTGGCCGCGGCCCGTAACCAGGGTGATGCACTGGTTCACTCGACCCGCAAGATGGTCGCTGACGCGGGTGACAAGGTCACCGCTGAAGAGAAAACTGCCATCGAAGCGGCTGTGGTTGCCCTGGAAGCCGCCGTCAAAGGCGACGACAAGGCTGCCATCGATGCCAAGGTCGAGGAGCTGTCCAAGGTCTCTGCCCCGGTTGCCCAGAAAATGTACGCCGAGCAGTCGGCTGAACAGCCTCAGGGTGGCGCGCAGCAGGCCGAGCCGGAAGCCAAGCACGATGACGTGGTTGACGCCGAGTTCGAAGAAGTGAAAGACAACAACAAGCAGTAATCCCTGCATGTTGTCGGCCAGCTCACCGCCGTTTGGCGGTGAGCTGGTAGGATGTCGCCGCGCGGGGGCTTGCTCCCGCGTTGGCGTATCTGGAATTCGAGAATTTTTACAGCATCTGTCAGCCACCTTTGGAGGCGCAGGCAGGTGCTGATGGCGCGGCGCAGATGCCAGACGCCCAACAAGGTGCAAATGACCTATGTCCAAGCGTGATTATTATGAGGTTCTGGGCGTCGAGCGCGGCGCCAGTGAGTCTGACCTCAAAAAGGCTTACCGCCGTTTGGCGATGAAGTACCACCCGGACCGCAACCCGGGTGACAAAGAGTCTGAAGACAAGTTCAAGGAGGCCAACGAGGCCTACGAAGTGCTGTCTGATGCCAGCAAGCGCGCGGCGTTCGACCAGTATGGCCACGCAGGTGTCGACCCAAGCATGGGCGGTGGTGGTGCCGGCTTCGGTGGCGCCAACTTCTCCGATATCTTCGGTGATGTGTTCAGCGACTTCTTCGGTGGCGGCCGCGGTGGCGGCCGTGGCGGTGCCCAGCGCGGCAGCGACCTGCGCTACACCCTGGAGCTGAACCTGGAAGAAGCGGTGCGTGGCACCACGGTCAGCATCCGTGTGCCCACCCTGGTCAACTGCCAGCCTTGCGATGGCTCTGGCGCCAAGAAGGGTTCGACCCCGTCCACCTGCCCGACTTGTGGTGGCATCGGCCAGGTGCGCATGCAGCAAGGCTTCTTCTCGGTGCAGCAGACCTGCCCGCGCTGCCATGGCCAAGGCAAGATCATCACCGACCCGTGCGCCTCGTGCCACGGCGAGGGCCGTGTCGAGGAATACAAGACGCTGTCGGTCAAGGTGCCGGCAGGTGTCGATACCGGTGACCGCATCCGCCTGTCGGGCGAGGGCGAGGCCGGGGCCCATGGTGGCCCGACTGGCGACCTGTACGTGGTGATCAGTGTGCGTGAGCACGAGATCTTCCAGCGCGATGGCAAGCACTTGTACTGCGAAGTGCCAATCAGCTTCACCGATGCCGCCCTGGGTGGCGAGTTGGAAGTGCCGACCCTCGATGGCCGCGTGAAACTGAAAATTCCGGAAGGTACCCAGACGGGCAAGCAGTTCCGCCTGCGTGGCAAGGGCGTGGCGCCGGTCCGCGGTGGTGGTGCCGGTGACCTGCTGTGCCGGGTGGCGGTGGAAACCCCGGTCAACCTCAGCCGCCGTCAGCGCGAGCTGCTCGAAGAGCTGCGTGACTCGCTGGAAGGCGACAGCTCCCACTCGCCCAAGGCCAGTGGCTGGTTCGATGGCGTGAAGCGCTTCTTCGGCGATCTCTGACAAGGAACAGGCTATGCGACGTATTGCAGTGATGGGTGCGGCAGGGCGGATGGGCAAGACCCTTATCGAAGCCGTGCAGCAAACCCCGGGTGCCGGGTTGACGGCGGCGATCGATCGTCCTGATAGTTCGCTGGTCGGGGCTGACGCCGGTGAGCTGGCGGCACTTGGCCGGATTGGCGTGCTGTTGTCCGATGATCTGGCCAAGGTCGCCGATGAATTCGATGTGCTCATCGACTTCACTCACCCCTCGGTCACCCTGAAAAACCTGGCGTTTTGCCGCAAGCACGGCAAGGCGATGATCATCGGCACCACCGGTTTTACAGCTGAAGAGAAGCAGCTGTTGGCCGAGGCCGGCAAGGACATTCCAATCGTGTTCGCCGCCAACTTCAGCGTGGGTGTAAACCTTAGCCTGAAGCTGCTGGACATGGCAGCGCGGGTGCTGGGCGATGATGTCGACATCGAGATCATCGAGGCGCACCACCGGCACAAGGTCGATGCACCTTCGGGCACTGCGCTGCGCATGGGTGAGGTCGTTGCCAATGCGCTGGGCCGAGACCTGCAGGAAGTGGCCGTGTATGGTCGTGAGGGGCAGACCGGCGCGCGTGATCGCAAGACCATCGGTTTCGCGACTGTGCGGGCTGGTGATGTGGTGGGTGACCACACCGTGCTGTTCGCTGCCGAAGGCGAGCGCCTGGAAATTACCCACAAGGCTTCCAGTCGCATGACCTTCGCCAAGGGCGCCGTGCGTGCGGCGCTGTGGCTGGATGGGCGCGCGCCTGGCCTGTACGACATGCAGGATGTGCTCGAGCTGCGCTAAGCCGTTCGAGTGGTGTTGGCTTCTTCGCGGGCTTGCCCGCTCCCACAGGCATTGCGCAGGTCTTGGGGTCTGTGGTGGTCCTGTGGGAGCGGGCGAGCCCGCGAAGAAGCCCGCGCCGATGTCAGTCTGTCGCATTGATGTGTTTTAGAGACACATATGCGGTAGACCGAAAACGCACTTTTCTGTAAGCTACAGCTTTAGTGTGTCCACTAAAAGCGCGCAGCGAATTGAATTCAGCACATGAAAGCGGGGTGACGTGTCCATACGTCACTCCGCTTTTTTGCAACCTGCGATCGCCCTTTCATGCTTGATTTACGGGAGGTCTTCTTGACAAAGCCAGCCATACTCGCCCTTGCCGACGGCAGTATTTTTCGCGGTGAAGCCATCGGTGCCGACGGTCAGACCGTTGGTGAGGTGGTGTTCAACACCGCTATGACCGGCTACCAGGAAATCCTTACAGACCCTTCCTACGCGCAGCAAATCGTTACCCTGACCTATCCGCACATCGGCAACACCGGCACTACGCCGGAAGATGCCGAGTCGAACCGCGTCTGGTCCGCTGGCCTGGTCATCCGTGACCTGCCGCTGCTGGCCAGCAACTGGCGCAACACCCAGTCGCTGCCTGAGTACCTCAAGGCCAACAACGTTGTTGCCATCGCCGGCATCGACACCCGTCGCCTGACCCGTATCCTGCGTGAAAAAGGCGCTCAGAACGGTTGCATCCTCGCCGGTGACAACATCAGCGAAGAGGCAGCCATCGCCGCCGCCCGTGGCTTCCCTGGCCTGAAGGGCATGGACCTGGCCAAGGTCGTTTCCACCAAGGAACGTTACGAGTGGCGCTCCAGTGTGTGGGAGCTGAAAACCGACAGCCACCCGACCATCGAAGCTGCCGACCTGCCGTACCACGTGGTCGCCTTCGACTACGGCGTCAAGCTGAACATCCTGCGCATGCTGGTTGCCCGTGGCTGCCGCGTGACTGTGGTGCCGGCCCAGACCCCGGCCAGCGAAGTGCTGGCACTCAACCCGGACGGTGTGTTCCTGTCCAACGGCCCTGGTGACCCCGAGCCGTGCGACTATGCCATTCAGGCGATCAAGGAAATTCTCGAAACCGAGATTCCGGTATTCGGCATTTGCCTCGGCCACCAACTGCTGGCCCTGGCGTCCGGTGCCAAGACCGTGAAAATGGGCCACGGTCACCACGGCGCCAACCACCCGGTCCAGGACCTGGATACCGGCGTGGTCATGATCACCAGCCAGAACCACGGTTTTGCTGTTGACGAAGCCACCCTGCCGGGCAACGTTCGCGCCATCCACAAGTCGCTGTTCGACGGCACCCTGCAGGGTATCGAGCGCACCGACAAGAGCGCGTTCAGCTTCCAGGGCCACCCTGAAGCGAGCCCTGGCCCGACCGACGTCGCGCCACTGTTCGATCGTTTCACCGATGCCATGGCCAAGCGCCGCTGAGCATCCTGCTTCAAGGCCCCGGGCCGGCTCGCGCCGCGCCCGGAAGCGCCTGACCCAGATTGTTCAAAGCGGCTTGCCGACTGACCCCGGATTTGAGTGACCACCATGCCAAAACGTACAGACATCAAAAGCATCCTGATTCTCGGTGCCGGCCCGATCGTGATCGGCCAGGCCTGTGAATTCGACTACTCCGGCGCCCAGGCCTGCAAGGCCCTGCGCGAGGAAGGTTTCCGCGTCATCCTGGTGAACTCCAACCCAGCCACCATCATGACCGACCCGGCCATGGCCGACGCCACCTACATTGAGCCGATCAAGTGGCAATCGGTGGCCAAGATCATCGAGAAAGAACGCCCGGACGCCGTCTTGCCGACCATGGGCGGCCAGACCGCACTGAACTGCGCGCTGGACCTGGAGCGCCACGGCGTTCTGGAGAAGTTCGGCGTAGAGATGATCGGTGCCAACGCCGACACCATCGACAAGGCTGAAGACCGCTCGCGCTTCGACAAGGCGATGAAGGACATCGGCCTGGAGTGCCCCCGCTCCGGTATCGCCCACAGCATGGAAGAGGCCTATGCGGTCCTCGAGAAGCTTGGCTTCCCGTGCATCATTCGCCCGTCGTTCACCATGGGTGGCACTGGCGGTGGTATCGCTTACAACCGTGAAGAATTCGAAGAAATCTGCACCCGCGGTCTGGACCTGTCGCCGACCAAAGAGCTGCTGATCGACGAATCGCTGATCGGCTGGAAAGAGTACGAGATGGAAGTGGTCCGCGACAAAAAGGACAACTGCATCATCGTTTGCTCGATCGAAAACTTTGACCCGATGGGCGTGCACACTGGTGACTCGATCACCGTTGCTCCCGCGCAGACCCTGACCGACAAGGAATACCAGATCATGCGCAACGCCTCGCTGGCGGTGCTGCGTGAAATCGGTGTTGAAACCGGCGGTTCCAACGTGCAGTTCGGTATCTGCCCGAACACCGGCCGCATGGTCGTCATCGAGATGAACCCGCGGGTATCGCGTTCGTCCGCCCTGGCTTCGAAGGCTACCGGCTTCCCGATCGCCAAGATCGCCGCCAAGCTGGCCATCGGTTACACCCTCGACGAACTGCAGAACGACATCACCGGCGGCCGCACCCCGGCTTCCTTCGAGCCGTCGATCGACTACGTCGTCACCAAGCTGCCGCGCTTTGCCTTCGAGAAATTCCCGAAAGCCGACGCCCGCCTGACCACCCAGATGAAATCCGTGGGTGAAGTCATGGCCATCGGCCGTACCTTCCAGGAGTCCCTGCAGAAAGCCCTGCGCGGCCTTGAAGTGGGTGCCTGTGGCCTGGACCCGAAAGTCGACCTGGCCAGCCCGGAAGCTGCCGGCATCCTCAAGCGCGAGCTGACCGTGCCGGGCGCCGAGCGTATCTGGTACGTGGCTGACGCCATGCGTTCGGGCATGACCTGCGAAGAGATCTTTGCCCTGACCGGCATCGACATGTGGTTCCTGGTGCAGATGGAAGATCTGATCAAGGAAGAAGAGAAGGTCAAGACCCTGGCCCTGTCGTCGATCGACAAGAGCCTGATGCTGCGCCTCAAGCGCAAAGGTTTCTCGGACCAGCGCCTGGCTGTGCTGCTGGGTATCACCGACAAGAACCTGCGCCGTCACCGTCACAAGCTCGAAGTGTTCCCGGTGTACAAGCGCGTCGACACCTGCGCTGCCGAGTTCGCCACCGACACTGCCTACCTGTACTCCACCTACGAGGAAGAGTGCGAGGCCAACCCGTCGACTCGCGACAAGATCATGATCCTGGGTGGCGGCCCGAACCGTATCGGCCAAGGCATCGAGTTCGACTACTGCTGCGTACACGCCGCCCTGGCGCTGCGTGACGACGGTTACGAGACCATCATGGTCAACTGCAACCCGGAAACCGTCTCCACCGACTACGACACTTCTGACCGCCTGTACTTCGAGCCGCTGACGCTGGAAGACGTGCTGGAAGTGTGCCGCGTCGAGAAGCCAAAAGGCGTGATCGTCCATTACGGCGGCCAGACCCCGCTGAAACTGGCCCGCGCCCTGGAAGAAGCCGGCGTACCGATCATCGGTACCAGCCCGGACGCCATCGACCGCGCCGAAGACCGTGAGCGCTTCCAGCAGATGGTTCAGCGTCTGAACCTGCTGCAGCCGCCAAACGCCACCGTGCGCAGCGAAGAAGAAGCTATCCGCGCTGCTGGCAGCATCGGTTACCCGCTGGTGGTGCGCCCGTCGTACGTACTGGGCGGCCGCGCCATGGAGATCGTCTACGAACTGGACGAGCTCAAGCGCTACCTGCGTGAAGCCGTGCAAGTGTCCAACGACAGCCCGGTACTGCTCGACCACTTCCTCAACTGCGCCATCGAGATGGACGTGGATGCGGTGTGCGACGGCACCGACGTGGTGATCGGCGCCATCATGCAGCACATTGAGCAGGCCGGCGTTCACTCCGGTGACTCGGCGTGCTCGCTGCCACCTTACTCGCTGAGCAAGGAGGTGCAGGACGAAGTCCGCGTACAGGTCGCAAAAATGGCCCTGGAGCTCGGCGTTGTCGGCCTGATGAACGTGCAGCTGGCCCTGCAGGGCGACAAGATCTACGTGATCGAAGTCAACCCGCGCGCCTCGCGTACCGTGCCGTTCGTGTCCAAGTGCATCGGCACTTCCCTGGCCATGATCGCCGCCCGCGTAATGGCCGGCAAAACCTTGAAAGAGCTGGGCTTTACCCAGGAAATCATCCCGAACTTCTACAGCGTCAAGGAAGCCGTCTTCCCGTTCGCCAAGTTCCCAGGGGTTGACCCGATCCTCGGCCCTGAGATGAAATCGACCGGTGAAGTCATGGGTGTCGGTGACACCTTCGGTGAAGCGTTCGCCAAAGCCCAGATGGGTGCCAGCGAAGTGCTGCCGACCGGTGGTACCGCGTTCATCAGCGTGCGTGACGACGACAAGCCGCAAGTGGCTGGCGTTGCCCGCGACCTGATCGCCCTGGGCTTCGAAGTGGTTGCAACTGCTGGCACTGCCAAGGTTATCGAAGCGGCAGGCCTGAAAGTGCGCCGTGTGAACAAGGTGACCGAAGGCCGCCCGCACGTGGTCGACATGATCAAGAACGACGAAGTGTCGCTGATCATCAACACCACCGAAGGCCGCCAGTCGATTGCCGATTCCTACTCGATTCGTCGCAATGCGCTGCAGCACAAGATTTACTGCACCACTACCATTGCGGCCGGTGAAGCCATCTGCGAGGCGCTGAAATTTGGTCCGGAAAAGACCGTTCGTCGCCTGCAAGATCTGCATGCAGGACTGAAAGCATGAGCATTACCAAGTACCCGATGACCGTCCAGGGCGCTCGCGCCCTGGAAGAGGAGCACCTGTTCCTGAGCAAGACCGAACGCCCGCGCCTGAGCCAGGCGATTGGTGAGGCACGCGAACTGGGCGACCTCAAGGAAAACGCCGAATACCATGCCGCCCGTGAAGAACAGGGCATGGTCGAGGCGCGTATCCGCGATATCGAAGGCCGTTTGCAGAACTCGGTCGTAATCGACGTGACCACGATCCCCCACACCGGCAAGGTGATTTTCGGTACCACCGTGGTACTGGCCAACACTGAAACCGATGAAGAAGTGACCTACCAGATCGTCGGCGAGGATGAAGCCGACGTGAAACAGGGCAAGCTCTCGAGCGGTGCGCCGATTGCCCGTGCCATCATCGGCAAGGAAGAAGGTGATACTGTCGTCGTCAAGACGCCTAGCGGCACGGTCGAGTACGAGATTGTCGAAGTCAAGCACATCTGACCGGCGCCTGCGGGCGCCATCCCTCGAGGGGATCCTCTGGCAACTGGCCCAGGTTTTCTGGGTCGGTGGCTTATGGGTGTTCCATGTGGGGCTGGTGCCTGCGCTCAAGGTCAGTGGCCTGGCCCCGCTGCTGGTGCAGGATATCGCCGGGCAGATCGACCGCTGGTTGATCGGCGTGGCGTTGCTTGGCTTGTTGACCCAGCTGGCAGTGCTGGCAAGGGTGGACGGCCTGGCGGCCTGGTGGCGGCAGTTCCGTGGCCAGATGCTGTTGCTCGGCTTCGGTGCCTGCGTGGGGTATTACACCTTGCGCTACGGTATTTCCGTGGGTGAGCGCTGGCAGATGTTCTGCTTCCTGGTCCTGGGCTTTTCCGGCATCGTGCTGGTGGCCCAGCCGGTGCCGGTCAGGGCGCGCTCATCGCGCCACTGACCGGAGCCACCGTTACTTGTAGCGGTGGATATTGGACAGCTGCTTGTTCGGCTGTGGGTTCTTGCGGTAAATCAACGCTTTTTTGCCGATGGTCTGCACCAGCTCGGCACGGCCGGCCTTGCACAACTCGGCAATGGTTGCTGCACGTTCTTCACGGTCTTCCGAACGAATCTCGACCTTGATCAGCTCATGGTCGACCAGCGCACGCTCCAGTTCGGCGACTACGCCTTCATTCAGACCGTTCCCGGCAACGATCAGGACCGGCTTCAGGTCATGACCAATGGACTTGTATTGCTTCTTCTGCTCGTTATTGAGCGGCATAATCTGACCCTTTCCGTCTGATTCTGTAAAATTGACGGGCATTTTACCCGAGGGCCACCGGCTCCGCCCAGTCAATCACGACGCATATCATCGAGGTGCCCCGTGGTACAACGTTCCAAAAGCAGCGCAAACTGGCTGCGAGAGCATTTTAACGACCCTTTCGTCAAACAGGCGCAGAAGGATGGCTACCGCTCGCGTGCGAGCTACAAACTGCTGGAGATTCAGGAAAAGGACCGGCTGATCCGCCCGGGCATGAGTGTTATCGACCTCGGCGCGGCGCCTGGTGGCTGGTCGCAGGTGACCAGTCGTCTGATTGGTGGCCAGGGGCGCCTGATTGCTTCCGACATTCTGGAAATGGACTCGATTGCGGATGTGACCTTCATTCAGGGTGACTTCACCCATGACGAAGTGCTGCAGCGCATTCTCGAAGCGGTCGGCGATTCGCACGTGGACCTTGTGATTTCCGACATGGCCCCCAATATGAGTGGTACGCCCGCGGTAGATATTCCACGGGCCATGTTCCTTTGCGAGTTGGCGCTCGATCTGGCAACCCGCGTACTCAAGCCTGGCGGCGATTTCCTGATCAAGATTTTCCAGGGCGAAGGTTTTGACGTGTACCTGAAGGACGTGCGTAGCAAGTTCGACAAGGTGCAGATGCGCAAGCCATCGTCGTCACGGGACCGTTCCCGTGAGCAATACCTGTTGGGCAGGGGCTTCAAAGGGGCATGAAAGGTGTGAAGCGGGGTGGCCGATAGTTAATTCCAATCGGCCACTGCGTCAGGATCGTCCGAACTTCGTGTAGTCTAGCTTTCACAAAGGGTTACAGACGGTGCCTGCGGCTGCGTAGGTAATGTAGTAAGTTAGGGCGATGAATATCATGCGAGGCACGGCTGCGTCGTGCGCCGGCCTCAGAGGGTAGCGAATTGAACGACATGGCAAAGAATCTGATCCTGTGGTTGATCATCGCAGCTGTCCTGGTGACAGTGATGAACAACTTCTCCAGCCCTAACGAGCCGCAGACCCTCAACTATTCCGACTTTATCCAGCAGGTCAAGGATGGCAAGGTCGAGCGTGTGACCGTCGACGGCTACATCATTACCGGCAAGCGCGCCGACGGCGACAGCTTCAAGACCGTGCGCCCGGCCATTACCGACAATGGCCTGATCGGTGACCTGGTTGACAACCACGTGGTTGTCGAAGGCAAGCAGCCAGAACAGCAGAGCATCTGGACGCAGTTGCTGGTCGCCAGCTTCCCGATCCTGGTGATCATCGCGGTGTTCATGTTCTTCATGCGCCAGATGCAAGGCGGCGCGGGTGGCAAGGGCGGGCCGATGAGCTTCGGCAAGAGCAAGGCGCGCCTGCTGTCCGAAGACCAGGTCAAGACCACATTGGCCGACGTTGCAGGTTGCGACGAAGCCAAGGAAGAAGTGGGCGAGCTGGTCGAGTTCCTGCGCGATCCGGGCAAGTTCCAGCGCCTGGGCGGTCGTATCCCCCGCGGCGTGCTGATGGTCGGCCCGCCCGGTACCGGTAAGACCCTGCTGGCAAAGGCCATTGCGGGCGAGGCGAAAGTACCGTTCTTCACCATTTCCGGTTCGGACTTCGTTGAAATGTTCGTCGGTGTCGGTGCCAGCCGCGTGCGCGACATGTTCGAGCAGGCCAAGAAGCACGCCCCGTGCATCATTTTCATTGACGAGATCGACGCCGTCGGTCGCCACCGTGGCGCCGGCATGGGCGGCGGTCACGACGAGCGTGAGCAAACCCTCAACCAGTTGCTGGTAGAGATGGATGGCTTCGAAATGAACGATGGCATCATCGTCATTGCCGCTACCAACCGCCCTGACGTACTCGACCCGGCGCTGCTGCGCCCTGGCCGCTTCGACCGCCAGGTGGTGGTAGGCCTGCCAGACATCCGTGGTCGCGAACAGATCCTCAAGGTGCACATGCGCAAGGTCCCGATTGGCGAAAACGTCAACCCGGCGGTCATTGCCCGTGGTACCCCCGGCTTCTCCGGTGCCGACCTGGCCAACCTGGTCAACGAGGCCTCGCTGTTTGCTGCGCGTTCCAACAAGCGCCTGGTCGAAATGAAAGAGTTCGAACTGGCCAAAGACAAGATCATGATGGGCGCCGAGCGCAAGACCATGGTCATGTCCGAGAAAGAAAAGAGGAACACTGCGTACCACGAGGCGGGGCATGCCATCGTTGGTCGCCTGGTGCCTGAGCACGACCCGGTCTACAAGGTTTCGATCATTCCGCGCGGTCGCGCCCTGGGCGTGACCATGTTCCTGCCGGAAGAAGACCGCTACAGCCTGTCCAAGCGTGCGCTGATCAGCCAGATCTGCTCGCTGTACGGTGGCCGTATCGCTGAGGAAATGACCCTGGGCTTCGATGGCGTCACCACGGGCGCTTCCAACGACATCATGCGGGCCAGCCAGCTCGCTCGCAACATGGTGACGAAGTGGGGCTTGTCGGAAAAACTCGGCCCGTTGATGTATGCAGAAGAAGAGGGTGAGGTGTTCCTGGGTCGTAGCGCGGGCAGCCAGCACGCCAGTGTTTCCGGCGAGACTGCCAAGCTGATCGACTCTGAAGTGCGCAGCATCATCGACCAGTGCTACGCCACCGCCAAGCAGCTGCTGATTGAAAATCGCGACAAGCTCGAGGCGATGACTGAAGCGCTGATGAAGTATGAGACCATTGATGCCGATCAGATCGATGACATCATGGCTGGCCGTACGCCACGCGAACCGCGTGATTGGGACGACGACAAGCATTCGGGCACACCTGCTGCCCAGGATGATCGCCCTGAATCGCCAATTGGCGGTCCGGCAGCTCAACACTAAGGGCGTTTATGAGCTCAGTGCAGTACCCGACCCGGTTGCCTTGCGGCAACCGGGTTCTTGATTTGTCGCGTACCCATGTCATGGGTATTCTCAATATCACCCCCGATTCCTTCTCCGATGGCGGGCGCTTCAGTCAGCGCGACGAGGCACTGCGCCATGCCGAAGCGATGGTTGCGGCCGGCGCCACGCTGATCGACATCGGTGGTGAGTCCACGCGCCCCGGCGCGCGAGCGGTATCGGTGACCGAGGAGCTGGAGCGTGTGGCGCCGATGGTGGAGGCCATCAACAGTCGCCTCGATGTCGTCATTTCGGTCGATACCTCGACGCCTGCCGTCATGCGTGAATCGGCGCGCCTCGGTGCCGGGTTGATCAACGACGTACGTGCCCTGGAGCGCGATGGCGCCCTGGACGCCGCTGCGGATACCGGCCTGCCGGTGTGCCTCATGCACATGCGCGGCGAGCCGGGTAACATGCAGGACGACCCGCACTACGATGATGTGACCGCTGACGTCACGCGTTATCTTGAGCAGCGGATGGCCGCCTGTGCTGCAGCGGGCATCGATGCGAACAGAATCATCCTTGACCCGGGCTTTGGTTTCGCCAAGACACTGGCGCACAACCTGAGCCTGTTCAAGCACATGGAAGCGCTCTATCGCCTTGGGCGCCCGCTACTGGTGGGCGTATCACGAAAGAGCATGATCGGCCTGACGCTGGAACGTCCGGTCGGCGAGCGCTTGTACGGCAGCCTTGCGCTGGCGGCGTTGGCCATGACTAAAGGGGCGAGCATCCTTCGTGTCCATGATGTGGCTGAAACTGTCGATGTGGTACGCATGATTGCTGCGGTGCAAAACGCCGAATAAGAACATTGGAGTCCCTATGAGCAGAAAATACTTTGGTACCGACGGCATTCGTGGCCGCGTCGGCGAATTCCCGATCACGCCTGACTTCATGCTGAAGCTTGGTTGGGCGGCCGGCATGGCGTTCCGCAAGCAGGGCCATTGCCGGGTGTTGGTGGGCAAGGACACGCGTATTTCCGGCTACATGTTCGAGTCTGCACTCGAAGCCGGCCTGGCTGCGGCAGGTGCCGACGTCATGCTGCTGGGGCCAATGCCTACACCGGCCATCGCCTACCTGACTCGCACCTTCCATGCCCAGGCTGGCATTGTCATCAGTGCTTCGCACAACCCGCACGAAGACAATGGCATCAAGTTTTTCTCGGGCCAGGGCACCAAACTGCCAGACGAAGTCGAGCTGATGATCGAAGAGCTGCTCGACCAGCCGATGACGGTTGTCGACTCGGGCAAGCTGGGCAAGGTTTCGCGCATCAACGATGCGGCCGGCCGCTACATCGAGTTCTGCAAGAGCAGCGTGCCTAGCAGCACCAGCTTCGACGGCCTCAAGCTGGTGGTCGATTGCGCCCACGGTGCAACCTACAAGGTGGCGCCGAGCGTGTTCCGTGAGCTGGGCGCCGATGTGACCGTGCTGCATGCGCAGCCAGACGGCCTGAACATCAACGAAGGTTGCGGCTCGACCCACATCGAATCGCTGCAGGCCGCCGTACTGGTTGGCCATGCCGACCTCGGCATTGCCTTCGACGGTGACGGCGATCGCGTGTTGATGGTCGACCATACTGGCGCCATCGTCGACGGTGACGAGCTGCTGTTCATCATTGCCCGCGACCTGCACGATCGTGGCAAGCTGCAGGGCGGGGTGGTGGGTACGCTGATGAGCAACCTGGGCCTGGAGCTTGCGCTGAAGGACCTGGATATTCCGTTCGTACGGGCCAAGGTCGGCGACCGCTACGTCATGGCCGAGCTGCTGGAGCGTGAGTGGCTGATCGGTGGTGAAAACTCCGGGCACGTCGTGTGCTGCAACCACACCACCACCGGTGACGCGATCATTGCCGCGCTGCAGGTGCTGATGGCGCTCAAGCGCCGTGGCGAAACCCTGGCACAGGCCCGTCAGGCCCTGCGCAAGTGCCCGCAGGTACTGATCAACGTGCGCTTCGGCGCCAGCAAGGTCGACCCGCTGGAGCACCCGGCAGTCAAGGAAGCCAGTGCCAAGGTGACCGAGGCACTGGCGGGGCGCGGCCGTGTTCTGTTGCGCAAGTCGGGTACAGAGCCGCTGGTGCGGGTTATGGTCGAAGGCGAAGACGAAAGCCAGGTGCGCACGCACGCTGAAGCGTTGGCCAAACTGGTCGGCGAAGTTTGTGCCTGAAGGCGCTTGCCAGCGCAGATCTGGTTGGGTAAGATCTGCGCCCACTTTGACCGACGAGGTAAAGCATGCGTCGCCCTATGGTAGCTGGTAACTGGAAGATGCACGGTACCCGCGCTAGCGTCGCTGAGCTGACCGAAGGCTTGAGCAATCTCGCCTTGCCGAGCGAAGTGGAAGTCGCAGTGTTTCCATCGGCCCTGTTCATCAATCAAGTGATCGATGGCCTGGCGGGTAAAGAAATTACTGTCGGTGCACAGAATTCTGCTGTACAACCCGAACAGGGTGCGCTGACCGGGGAAGTTGCTCCGGAGCAGCTGGTCGAGGCAGGTTGCAAGTTGGTGTTGGTTGGCCATTCGGAGCGTCGCCAGATCATTGGTGAAACCGACGAAGTGCTCAATCGCAAGTTTGCAGCGGCCCAGGCCAAAGGTTTGAAGCCAGTGCTTTGCATAGGGGAAACCCTTGAAGAGCGCGAGGCTGGCAAAACGCTTGAAGTTGTCGGGCGTCAACTAAGCAGTATCATCGAGGCATTCGGTGTTAAGGCTTTTGCCAATGCAGTAATTGCCTATGAGCCTGTATGGGCCATCGGCACCGGCCTCACGGCCACGCCACAGCAGGCCCAGGATGTGCACGCCGCCATCCGCAGCCAGCTGGCGGCAGAAGATGCTGAAGTAGCTGCGAAGGTGCAGTTGCTCTACGGCGGCAGCGTGAAGGCGGCCAATGCGGCCGAACTGTTCGGCATGCCGGATATCGATGGGGGTCTCATTGGTGGGGCTTCCCTGAACGCAGACGAATTCGGTGCAATTTGTCGCGCCGCAGGAAACTGAACAAATGCTGGAAACAGTCATCGTTGTTTTTCATCTGTTGGCAGCGCTGTCGCTTGTAGTGCTGGTTCTGTTGCAACAGGGTAAGGGTGCGGAAGCAGGTGCATCTTTCGGCGCGGGTGCTTCAAACACCGTGTTCGGGAGCCAAGGCTCTGCAACGTTCCTAAGTAAATTCACTGCTATACTCGCTGCCACTTTCTTTTTGACAGCACTTGGGTTAGGATACTTCGCGAAGCAACAAGCTCACCAGCTTAGCCAAGCAGGTCTTCCAGATCCAGCAGTGCTAGAAGTGAAAGAGCCGCAAAAACCGGCAGTTAATGATGATGTACCGGTGCTCCAACAGCAGAAGAGCGAAACCACCAATAACACTGGTGATGTACCTCCTCCGGCTCAAGAGCAGAAGTAACGGGTTTCAAGTAGTAATATTGCCGAGGTGGTGGAATTGGTAGACACGCAACCTTGAGGTGGTTGTGCCCATAGGGTGTAGGGGTTCGAGTCCCCTTCTCGGTACCAATTGAAGCTTGAGAGCCCGCTTTAGCGGGCTTTCTTGTAGGTGAACGTTTGGATTTGACCCTTAACAGGGTTCGGTCTTATACTTTCGCCCCAGCTTTGTCGCGGGGTGGAGCAGCTTGGTAGCTCGTCGGGCTCATAACCCGAAGGTCGTTGGTTCAAATCCAGCCCCCGCAACCAGCTTCAGCGGAGCCCCTTTTCAGGGGCTTTTTGCTAACCGAACAGTTTTCGGCGTCGTTGTCCAACGGCGCTTTCAGGGATGGGCGCTTTGCCCATTTTTTATTTGCACAGCATGCACGAGGGGGTTCAGGTGTCGAGCAAGCTAGAACAGTTGCAGGCCTTGTTGGCCCCGGTTGTCGAGGGTCTGGGCTATCAGTGCTGGGGGATCGAATTCGTTTCCCAGGGTAAGCATTCGGTACTGCGCATCTACATCGACAAAGACGGCGGCATCCTGGTGGAGGACTGCGAAGCGGTCAGTCGTCAGGCCAGCGCCATTCTCGATGTGGAAGATCCAATCAGCAGTGAGTACACCCTCGAGGTGTCTTCTCCAGGCATGGATCGCCCACTGTTCACTCTGGAACAGTTTGCCTCGCATGCCGGCGAACAAGTGAAGATCAAGCTGCGCTCACCCTTCGAGGGTCGTCGTAACTTCCAGGGCCTTCTCCGCGGTGTGGAGGAGCAGGATGTGGTTGTCCAGGTGGACAATCAGGAGTTCCTGTTGCCGATCGACTCGATCGACAAGGCCAATATTATTCCCAGTTTTGACTGAGACGTGCCGGGCCCGGCGGACTATCCGGGCCCAATGGCTTGCGCAAGGCGAGGCGTACGATGAGCAAAGAAGTACTGCTGGTTGTTGAATCGGTATCCAACGAAAAAGGTGTACCGCCCGGCGTCATTTTCGAAGCGCTGGAGGTGGCCCTGGCCACTGCGACCAAAAAACGTTTTGAAGACGAAGTTGATCTGCGTGTGGAAATCAACCGCCACACCGGTAGCTACGAGACCTTCCGTCGCTGGACCGTGGTCGACGAAGCCGATCTTGACGACCCGGCGATCGAAACCTGGTTGGACAAGATCAAGGACACTCATCCGGAAGCCAAGATTGGTGACGTGATCGAGGAGAAGATCGAGTCCATCGAGTTCGGTCGTATCGCCGCCCAGACCGCCAAGCAGGTCATCGTGCAGAAGGTCCGTGAGGCCGAGCGTGCCCAGGTGGTCGATGCCTACCGCGAACGCGTAGGCGAGATCATTTCCGGTACCGTCAAAAAGGTTACCCGCGACAACGTCATCGTTGACCTGGGCAACAACGCCGAGGCCTTGCTGGCCCGCGAAGATATCATTCCGCGCGAAACCTTCCGTGTGGGTGTGCGCCTGCGTGCACTGCTCAAGGAAATTCGCACTGAAAACCGTGGTCCTCAGCTGATCCTGTCGCGCACCGCGCCACAGATGCTGATCGAGCTTTTCCGCATTGAAGTGCCGGAAATTGCCGAGGGCCTCATTGAAGTCATGGCTGCCTCCCGTGATCCGGGTTCGCGAGCCAAGATCGCCGTCCGCTCCAAGGACAAGCGCATCGACCCGCAAGGCGCCTGTATCGGCATGCGTGGTTCGCGCGTCCAAGCTGTATCCGGGGAGTTGGGTGGTGAGCGTGTGGATATCGTCCTCTGGGACGATAACCCGGCGCAGTTCGTCATCAACGCCATGTCGCCGGCTGAAGTCGCGGCGATCATCGTTGATGAAGATGCCCATGCCATGGACATCGCCGTCGCCGAGGATAACCTGGCCCAGGCCATTGGTCGTGGCGGTCAGAACGTTCGTCTTGCCAGTCAGTTGACCGGCTGGACGCTGAACGTGATGACCGAGAAGGACATTCAGGCCAAGCAGCAGGCCGAAACCGGTGACATCCTGCGCAATTTCATTGATGAGCTGGAAGTCGACGAGGAGCTGGCCCAAGTGCTGGTCGACGAAGGCTTTACCAGCCTCGAAGAAATTGCCTACGTACCGTTGGAAGAAATGCTCAACATCGATGGCTTTGACGAAGATATCGTCAATGAGCTCCGCGCTCGAGCCAAGGACCGTTTGTTGACCAAGGCCATCGCTACCGAAGAAAAACTGGCAGACGCCCACCCGGCCGAAGACCTGCTCTCTCTTGAGGGTATGGACAAAGACCTGGCGGCTGAACTGGCGGTGCGCGGCGTGGTTAACCGCGAAGACCTGGCCGAGCAGTCGATCGACGATCTGCTCGACATCGACGGCATCGACGAAGAGCGTGCCGGCAAGTTGATCATGGCCGCCCGAGCCCATTGGTTCGAGTAATTAGGCGCGGCCTGAGGAGAGAAGTGCATGACGCAAGTCACGGTGAAAGAACTGGCCCAAGAGGTCGAGGCACCGGTAGAGCGCCTGCTGCAGCAGATGCGTGAGGCAGGTCTGCCGCACACCGACGCCGGTCAGGTAGTGACCGACAATGAGAAGCAGACCCTGTTGACTCATTTGAAGAGCAGCCACAAGAGCAAGGCGGAAGAACCGCGCAAGATTACCTTGCAGCGCAAAACCACCAGCACCCTGCGTGTCGCCGGTAGCAAGAGCATCAGCGTAGAAGTACGCAAGAAGAAAGTATTCGTGCAGCGCAGCCCGGAAGAAATCCAGGCTGAGCAGAAGCGTGAAGTGGAAGAGCGCCGCGCGGCTGAAAACGCCGCTCGCGACAAGGTTGACGCCGATGTTCGCCAGCGCAACGAAGATCAGGCTCGCCGTCAGGCAGCCAACTCTGCTGTAGCCGCCCCTGCGCCTGCCGCCAAGCCAGAGCCGGCACCTGCCGCTGCCCCGGCCCCGGTAGTCGCCGACGCCCCGGCCTCCGAAGACGCTGCAGCCCGTGCTGCCGAGCGCAAGAAGGACGAGACCCGTCGCAACGAAAGCCGCACCCGTGATGACGATCGTCGTCGTGGCGAGGCGCCTCGTGTGTCGATCAAGGTCAAGGTCAAGGAAAAGGAAAAGGCGCCGACTCCGCGTGCTGCTCCGCGTACCACCGACGAAGAGAGCGATGGCGCTCGTCGCGGCCGTGGTGGCAAGGGCAAGCTGAAGAAGCGTAACCAGCATGGTTTCCAGAACCCGACCGGCCCCGTCATCCGTGACGTGACCATCGGCGAGACCATCACGGTTTCCGAACTGGCCAACCAGATGTCCGTCAAGGGCGCTGAAGTCGTCAAGTTCATGTTCAAGATGGGCACCCCGGTTACCATCAACCAGGTGCTCGACCAGGAAACCGCTCAGCTGATCGCAGAAGAGCTGGGTCACAAGGTCACCCTGGTCAGCGATACCGCCCTGGAAGACTCCCTGGCCGAATCGCTGAAATTCGAAGGCCAGACCGAGTCGCGTGCGCCGGTGGTCACTGTCATGGGTCACGTTGACCATGGTAAGACCTCGCTGCTCGACTACATCCGTCGTGCCAAGGTTGCCGCTGGCGAAGCCGGTGGTATCACCCAGCACATCGGTGCCTACCACGTGGAAACCGATCGTGGCATGGTCACCTTCCTCGACACCCCGGGCCACGCAGCTTTCACCCAGATGCGTGCACGCGGTGCCAAGGCGACCGACATCGTCATCCTGGTGGTGGCAGCGGACGACGGCGTGATGCCACAAACCCGCGAAGCCGTTCAGCATGCCAAGGCAGCTGGCGTTCCGTTGGTAGTTGCGGTGAACAAGATCGACAAGCCAGGTGCTGACCTCGATCGCATCCGCAACGAACTGTCCGTCGAAGGTGTTACTTCCGAGGACTGGGGTGGTGACACTCCATTCGTCAAGGTTTCGGCGAAGATGGGTACCGGCGTCGACGAACTGCTCGAAGCCGTCCTGCTGCAGGCCGAGATCCTCGAGCTGACCGCAACCCCGACCGCTCCAGGTCGTGGCGTAGTCGTCGAATCGCGCCTGGACAAGGGCCGTGGCCCAGTGGCCACCATCCTGGTTCAGGACGGTACCCTGCGTCAGGGCGACATGGTGCTGTGCGGCTCCAACTATGGCCGCGTGCGTGCCATGCTGGACGAGAACGGCAAGCCTGTGAAGGAAGCCGGCCCGTCTATCCCGGTCGAGATCCTTGGCCTGGACGGTACTCCGGAAGCCGGTGACGAGCTGTCCGTGGTTGCTGACGAGAAGAAAGCCCGCGAAGTTGCCATGTTCCGTCAAGGCAAATACCGTGAGGTCAAGCTGGCCCGTGCTCATGCTGGCAAGCTGGAAAACATCTTCGAGACCATGGGTCAGGAAGAGAAGAAGACCCTCAACATCGTCCTCAAGACCGATGTGCGTGGTTCCCTGGAAGCGTTGAACGGGTCGCTCGCCGGCCTGGGCAACGACGAAGTCCAGGTGCGCGTGATCGGTGGTGGTGTTGGTGGTATCACCGAAAGCGACGCCAACCTGGCGCTGGCTTCGAATGCAGTACTGTTCGGCTTCAACGTGCGTGCCGATGCCGGCGCGCGCAAGATCGTCGAGCAGGAAGGTCTGGATATGCGTTACTACAACGTGATCTACGACATCATCGAAGACGTCAAGAAGGCCCTGACCGGCATGCTCGGCAGCGATGTTCGCGAGAACATCCTGGGTGTCGCCGAAGTGCGTGACGTGTTCCGTTCGCCGAAGTTCGGCGCCATCGCTGGCTGTATGGTCATCGAAGGTACCGTGTACCGTAACCGTCCGATCCGCGTTCTGCGCGAAGACGTGGTTATCTTCGAAGGCGAGCTGGAATCGCTGCGTCGCTTCAAGGACGACGCCGCCGAAGTGCGTAGCGGCATGGAGTGCGGTATTGGCGTCAAGAGCTACAACGACGTCAAGGTCGGTGACAAGATCGAAGTCTTCGAGAAAGTCCAGGTGGCTCGTACCCTTTAAGGGCGAGCAAGCCGCAAACCTCCGCTACAGGGCGGTTTGCGGCACCTCTTCAGGTAGCGCCCGGTCAGGCATTGGTCTGACCGGGCGTTTGCCGCTTTAAGTTACAGGTAGCAAAAATGGCCAAAGAATACAGCCGTACCCAACGTATCGGCGATCAGATGCAGCGCGAGCTGGCCGAGCTGATCCGTCGCGAAGTCAAGGATCCACGTGTCGGTCTGGTTACCATCACCGCCGTGGACGTCAGCCGTGACCTGGGCCATGCCAAGGTGTTCATCACCGTCATGGGCGAGGAAACGCCAGATGCCGTGAAGCAGTCGTTGAAGGCACTGAACAGTGCTGCCAGCTTCCTGCGTCTGCACCTTGGCCGCTCGATGCAACTGCGCAGCGTGCCGCAGCTGCACTTCCACTTCGATGAAAGCGTCAGCCGCGGTGTGCACCTGTCGGCGCTGATCGAGCGTGCAGTGGCCGAAGACCGCCTGCACAAGGATACCGACGAGCTGGACACCAAGGAGTAAGCGGTGGCCCAGGTCAAACGTATCCGCCGCAATGTCAGCGGCATCATCCTGCTCGACAAGCCTTTGGGCTTTACGTCCAACGCCGCCCTGCAAAAGGTGCGCTGGCTGCTCAACGCGGAAAAGGCCGGCCATACTGGCAGCCTCGACCCGCTGGCAACCGGCGTGCTGCCACTGTGCTTTGGCGAGGCGACCAAGTTTTCGCAGTACCTGCTCGATTCCGACAAGGGCTACGAAACCGTCATGCAGATGGGGCAGACTACCAACACCGGCGATGCCGAAGGTGAGGTGCTGCAGACCCGCGAGGTGACCGTTGGTCGTGCCGACATCGAGGCAGTACTGCCACGATTTCGTGGCCCTATCAGCCAGATACCGCCGATGTACTCGGCGCTCAAGCGTGACGGCCAGCCACTTTACAAGCTGGCGCGTGCAGGAGAGGTAGTGGAGCGCGAGGCGCGTTCTGTTACTATTAACCGCTTGGAGTTGCTGGAGTGTGAAGGCACCCGTGCACGGCTGAGCGTAGGATGCAGCAAAGGCACCTATATCCGCACCCTGGTGGAGGATATCGGCGAGGCCCTTGGTTGCGGCGCCTATGTCGCCGAACTGCGCAGGACCCAGGCCGGGCCCTTTGCGCTGGCACAGACGGTCACGCTCGAAGCGCTCGAACAGGCCCATGCCGAAGGTGGCAACGAAGCGCTCGATCGCTTCCTGATGCCCTCGGACAGCGGTCTGCAGGACTGGCCCATGGTGTGCCTGTCCGAGCACAGTGCGTTCTACTGGCTGCATGGGCAGGCAGTACGCGCGCCGGACGCGCCACAGTTTGGCATGGTCCGGGTACAGGATCACAATGCGCGCTTCATCGGTATCGGTGAAGTGAGCGAAGACGGGCGTATTGCGCCGCGTCGGCTGATTCGGTCGGAATGACCGAAACCGCGGGGTGAGGCTTCGGCCGAGCCCTACGGAATCAAGGGTGGCTGTCAGTAGGCACGGTCACACCTTTCTTATTAATACAGGGATTTGTCCCTGGCCTATTGGACCCCGCTTGCGGGATCCGTTATCAGGAGAAGCCAAATGGCCCTCAGCGTTGAAGAAAAAGCTCAAATCGTTACCGACTACCAGCAAGCTGCTGGCGACACTGGTAGCCCGGAAGTTCAGGTTGCTCTGCTGACCGCGAACATCAACAAGCTGCAAGGCCACTTCAAGGCCAACGGTAAAGACCACCACTCGCGTCGTGGCCTGATCCGCATGGTAAACCAGCGTCGTAAGCTGCTGGACTACCTGAAGGGCAAAGACACCACTCGTTACAGCGCCCTGATCGGTCGCCTGGGCCTGCGTCGCTAATAGCGGCCTGGTCAGTGGTGTGCATGGCGTGTCTCATGCATTGGCAGCGCTGCCTGGCAGCGTTGTCTATGGGCATGCCATGCGTATCTCCGAGGTTGGCAGCCTGGTGAAGTGGAGCGCTTTGCGCTCTTCAACCAGGCTCCCAGCCTCGTGTTGTATCTGGACGGTCAATGGGGCCGATTCCCCGTTCTGCCCACACATTCGCAAGAAACCAGTTCCCCCAAGAGCCACTGAAAAAGGTAGGAAACCGTGAACCCGGTAATCAAGACATTCCAGTTCGGTCAGTCGACCGTTACTCTCGAAACGGGCCGTATTGCCCGTCAGGCAACCGGCGCCGTGCTGGTTACCGTCGACAACGACGTCACCGTGCTGGTGACCGTGGTAGGTGCCAAACAGGCTGATCCAGGCAAGGGTTTCTTCCCGCTGTCGGTTCACTACCAGGAAAAGACCTACGCCGCCGGCAAGATCCCGGGTGGCTTCTTCAAGCGTGAAGGCCGTCCTTCCGAGAAAGAGACCCTGACCTCGCGCCTGATCGACCGTCCGATCCGTCCGCTGTTCCCGGAAGGCTTCATGAACGAAGTGCAGGTCGTCTGCACCGTGGTTTCCACCAGCAAGAAGACCGACCCGGACATCGCCGCGATGATCGGTACCTCGGCTGCCCTGGCCATTTCCGGTATTCCGTTCGAAGGCCCGATCGGCGCCGCCCGCGTTGCCTTCCACGAGAGCACCGGCTACCTGCTGAACCCGACCTACGAGCAACTGGCTGCCTCGAGCCTGGACATGGTCGTTGCCGGTACCTCCGACGCCGTACTGATGGTTGAATCGGAAGCTCAAGAGCTGACCGAAGACCAGATGCTGGGTGCCGTACTGTTCGCCCACGACGAATTCCAGGCTGTTATCCAGGCTGTCAAAGAGCTGGCTGCCGAAGCTGGCAAGCCAACCTGGGACTGGAAACCTGCCGTTGCCAACACCGAGCTGTTCAACGCTATCCGCGCCGAGTTCGGCGAAGCGGTTTCGCAGGGCTACACCATCACCGTCAAGGCTGACCGCTATGCGCGCCTGGGCGAGCTGCGTGATCAGGCCATCGCCAAGTTCTCCGGTGAAGAAGGCCAGCCTTCGGCTGCCGAAGTAAAAGAAATCTTCGGCGAAATCGAATACCGCACCGTTCGCGAAAACATCGTTAACGGCAAACCGCGTATCGATGGCCGCGACACCAAGACCGTTCGTCCGCTGAACATCGAAGTAGGTGTTCTGCCGAAGACCCACGGTTCGGCGCTGTTCACCCGTGGCGAGACTCAGGCACTGGTCGTTGCGACCCTGGGTACTGCCCGTGACGCACAGCTGCTGGATACCCTCGAAGGCGAGAAAAAAGACCCGTTCATGCTGCACTACAACTTCCCGCCGTTCTCGGTAGGTGAGTGTGGCCGTATGGGTGGTGCTGGCCGTCGCGAAATCGGTCACGGTCGTCTGGCTCGTCGTTCGGTACAGGCCATGCTGCCGGCCGCTGACGTGTTCCCGTACACCATTCGCGTCGTTTCGGAAATCACCGAGTCCAACGGTTCCAGCTCCATGGCGTCGGTGTGTGGCGCTTCCCTGGCGCTGATGGACGCGGGTGTGCCGATGAAGGCACCGGTTGCCGGTATCGCCATGGGCCTGGTCAAGGAAGGCGAGAAGTTCGCCGTTCTGACCGACATCCTGGGTGATGAAGACCACCTGGGCGACATGGACTTCAAGGTAGCCGGTACCGCCAAAGGCGTGACCGCGCTGCAGATGGACATCAAGATCAACGGCATCACCGAAGAGATCATGGAAATCGCCCTGGGGCAGGCCCTGGAAGCGCGCCTGAACATCCTCGGCCAGATGAACCAGATCATTGGTCAGTCGCGTACCGAGCTGTCGGCCAACGCCCCGACCATGATCGCGATGAAGATCGACACCGACAAGATCCGTGACGTCATCGGTAAAGGCGGCGCCACCATTCGTGCCATCTGTGAAGAGACCAAGGCTTCGATCGACATCGAAGACGACGGCTCGATCAAGATCTTCGGCGAAACCAAGGAAGCGGCAGAGGCTGCCAAGCAGCGCATCCTGGGCATCACCGCCGAGGCCGAAATCGGCAAGATCTACGTCGGCAAGGTTGAGCGTATCGTCGACTTCGGCGCCTTCGTCAACATCCTGCCTGGCAAGGACGGCCTGGTGCACATCTCCATGCTGAGCGATGCTCGCGTCGAGAAAGTCACCGACATCCTGAAAGAAGGCCAGGAAGTCGAAGTACTGGTACTGGACGTGGACAACCGCGGCCGTATCAAGCTGTCGATCAAAGACGTTGCCGCGGCCAAGGCCTCGGGCGTCTAAGCGACTGCCACGCTACACAGAAAGGGCCCTTCGGGGCCCTTTTTTCATGGGGTACGGGAACCTTTTGCGGACTTGCATCTTGCATGCAGGTTTACCGCGCTGATTGCAAAATGCACGACATTGAGTTTGATAGCAATTAGCTAACTTGTTGATTTTAAAGGGAACAAGCGAAGCGGGAAAGCTGGCACAGCCCATGCAACTACCTTCATACCTGCCGCCAGGACATACGGCGCAGACCTTTCGAAAAACAGGAGTGACCCACATGAAGAAGTTCGCCATTGCTGCCGCTACTGCTACCGCTCTGACCCTGACCATGGCTAACGCGGCATTCGCCCAACAGTCCACCCAGGCCCCGATGACGCTTGCGGCCGGTGAGGTGACCAAAGCCAAGGAAGCCACTTCCGATACCTGGATCACCACCAAGGTCAAATCGGACCTGCTGACTGAGAAAGGCATCCCGGGTTCCGACATCAAGGTTGAAACCAACAAAGGCGTCGTGTCGCTGTCGTCGACCACCGCCGTGACCGAATCGCAGAAAGAAATGGCGATTGCTATCACCAAGAAAATCAAAGGCGTGAAGGCCGTTTCGGCCGATGGCCTGAAAGCCGAATAAGGATTGTCCCGTCGGCCAAACGGATTTGGCCACTTACACATAAAGCCCCGGCGTGAGCCGGGGCTTTTTCATACCTGCTAGTACACCGGGTTGCGTGCGATCACATCGCTTTCGAAGCATTCCTGCTCGGCGATTAGCGGTTCTACCAGTGGGCGGCTGTCGCGAAAGTGCGCGGTCTGGGTATGGGCTTCATACGCGGCATCGTCGCGATAGATTTCGTACAGGTAAATAAGCTCTGGGTCGACCCGGTCCTGCGACACATCGAACACCAGGCAGCCTGGCTCGCTGGCGACGGAAGCGGCGGCATTGACCTTGATCGCTGCCAGAAAGGCCTCCGCGCAACCAGGCTTTACACGGGTCTTGATGAACAGGCTATACACAAGTCGCTCCTTTTGTTTTAAATTCAATTATGAATTGTATACAAAAATGGAGCTCCGCCAATGTCTGAATTGCCCGCACGTCCTGGCCGCCTGAATGGCCTGCGCCATATCGCCTTGCTGGTACCCAACCTGGAGGAATGCGAGCGCTTCTACGTCGATGTGCTGGGGATGGAAGTACTGAACCGCGCCAATGAAGACCTGGTGTACCTCACCTGCGGCAACGACAACCTTTCGTTGGGGCGTGGGGCGGGGGCGGCCAATGGGCTGCAGACTCTGGATCACTATGGGTTCATTGTGGACAGCGTGGAGGAGCTGGAAGCGTGGTACCAATACTTCAAGGCCCATGGCGTGACCTTGCTCGACCGGCCGTTCAACCATGGTGACGGGGCGCGCAGCTTCCACTTGCTGGACCCGGCGGGGAACAAGGTGCAGCCGCTGTACCACCCGGCGGTGTCGGGGCAGCGGTTGGTCTGAAGCCAGTGCCGGCCTCTTCGCGGGCGCGCCCGCGAAGCGGCCAAGCCTGCTAGAGGGGTTTACTCGGCATCCAGATGCATCGGCGTCACCACCCGCCCATCGCTTTCAGGCTGGCCCAGGCTGGTATCGATGAAATACACCCGGTCATCTTCCAGCTTGCCCTTGTCCACCAGGTAATCCTTGATGCTGCTGGCCCGCTCCTGGCCCAGTGTGCGCAGCAGGGCGGTGCTTTCGGCCCACGACTTGATCACTGCCTCGCGTAGCCTGGTGGTGCGTTCTTCGCGGCCCAGTTGCTCCCATTCGGCAGGCGGCTGCTGTTTCAGACGGGTGCGGTAGATGCCTTCAAGCATTGCCGGTTTGTCGCTGTCGTCGACCACCAGCATCGAAGCATTGGCCGGCACTTTGTCACCGCGGCGCTGCAGGATCTTGTACCAGGTGGACTGGTACTCGCGCTCCAGGCGTTGCTGGGCGATCAGTGGGCCGTCGCTGGCCTGGGCGCTGGTGCCTTCGATTTCCAGGCGCAGTTCGGGGCGCTCTTTCAGCGCCGCAGCCAGCTTGTCCAGTGACGACTGGGCATCGCCCGAGAGTTCGCTGGAGCCTGGGGCAAACGCCACGTTACCCAGGTCTTGCGAGCCCCCGCCGGTAATCAGCCCACCAATGAACTTGAACGGTGCCTGCGCCGCGCGCAGTACCAGGTTGCGCAGTGTTTGCCACACAATCGGCATTACGCTGAATTGCGGGTTGTTGAGGTCACCCGTCACCGGCAGCTCGATCGAGATCTTGCCCTCGGTATCCTTCAGCAGTGCCACTGCCAGGCGGATCGGCAGGTCTACGGCGTCCGGGCTGTCGACTTTTTCGCCCAGTTGCAGCTGCTCCACCACTACCTTGTTCTCGGCCTTGAGCTGGCCGTTGGTAATCAGGTAGTGCAGGTCGAGGTTGAGCCGGCCCTTGCGGATGCGGAAGCCGGCAAACTTGCCGGAATAGGGCGTCAACGTGGTCAGCTCGACCCGTTTGAAGCTGGTGGCGATGTCCAGGCTCGCCAATGGGTTGAACGGGTTGAGTGCGCCCTTGATGGTCACCGGTGCGTAACGGTCGACCTTGCCCTTGACGTCAACTTTGGCCGGCAGCGGCTTGCGGTTGTCGATGGTGCCGATCTGGCCGTTGAGCTGTTGAACGGCGGTGGCGAAGTTCGGGGTGAGCGACAGGTCTGCGAAGTTGGCCGAGCCATCATTGATGTCGATCTGGCCGATGTGGATGCCCAGGGGCTTTTCGTTGCTGGCCGAGGCCGGCTTGGCATGGCTGCTCGCCGGGGCCCCGGCCGGTTGCGGGACCAGCAGGTCATTGACGTTGGTGGTGCGGTCTTCGTTGATGATGAAACGCGCATACGGCTGCAGCAGGGTGACCTTGTCGATCGACAGTGCATCGCCGTGCACGTAGGACAAGCCGTCGACATTCACCTGCTGCCATTTAACGAAGTCGCGGCTCTTGATGGTGTCCAGGGTATGCAACTGGTTGACCTGCGCTTTGCCGGTAATAGTGAAAGCCAGTGGCGCGGTGTTCTTCAGGTCGACCTTGAGGTCGCTGGCGAGCATGCCGCTGCGCAGCTCCAGCAGGATGAACGGGTTGATATAGGCCTGTGCCACACGCAGGTCGATGTCGCGGGTGCTCACATCCAGCTTGGCCCATATCGGCGCCAGGTTGACCTGGCCGGCCGCCTGCAGCTTGCCTTGCCTGCCTACGCCGGTGTCGAGCTTAAGCGTGAAGGGTGACTGGTTGAGGCTGTCGAAACCTTGCAGGTCGGCGTTGAGCGGGCCAATGTCCAAGGCTACCGGTTCTTTCTGGCTGCGGTCTGCCAGGTGCACCAGGTAGTTGCGCAGTTGCACGTCCTTGAGCAGCACTTGCCAAGGTTTGCCTGGCTCCTTGGCAGCTTTCTCTTCAGGCGTAGGCTCGGCGGCAGCGGGCTCGGCTTTTTCCTTTGGCGTGGCCTTGGCCGGTTGGCTGGCGAACAGCTTCTGCCAGTCGAGCTGGCCGTCTTTTTCAAGCGCCGCCCAGGTTTCCAGTTTTTCGCTGCGGATCTTGCCGACACTGACCCGTTGCTTGACCAGGTCGACGGAGGTTTCGCTCACGTCCAGGCTGGCCAGGCGCGCCAACGGGCGGCCATCCGGTGCCTTGATGGCGAACGGCGCGATGCGCACCGACACGTCATCCAGCAGCAGCTCGGTCTGTTTGGCGAGGTTGAGCGTGTAATGCGCATCAAGGCTGAGCACGCCATCTTCCAGCACCAGTGGCACGGCATCGCGCACGTAGGGCCAGAACAGCTTCATCTTGGCGTCGGTAACCTTCAGTGTGCCTTCGGAAGCGATCGGCGACAGGCTCAGGGTACCTTTCCAGTCGATCCGTCCACCATTGGGGCCGTTGGCCACCAGCGTCATGTCGGCATTGTCGTTGGGCAGCGTGCTGAGGTTTTTCAGCTCCAGGTTCATGTTGTCGTAGAGAAACTCGATTGGCTCGCTGGGGCGCAGGTCCTCGAAGTGCAGGTAGCCATCGACCAGCTTGATGCTGCCAATGCGTAGCGGGAACGGGTCGCTGGGCGGCTCGTCGGGTTTGGCCTCACTGGCTGGCAGCTTGAACAACCCGGTGAGGTTGAGGGCACCGTCCTTGGCGAACAGCACCTCGTTGCGTGGTTTGTCCAGCTCCACCGCTTGCACATGCAGGGCTTTGGTCCACAGGCTGTCGAGCGAAACGTTAGCGTACAGACGCTCGAAACCGACCTGCTCCTTGCCCGGCTCGCCGATCTGCAGGCCCCACAGCGTCAGCTCAAGGCTGAAGGGGTTGAGTTCGATCCGTTCGAGGTGGGCCGGCACGGTGGCGTACTGGGCCAACTGCTGGTTGGCGACGCGCAGCGCGACACCAGGAAGAATGAGGAAGCCGAGCAGGCTATAGAGGGCTACCAGGGCCACGATTGCGCCGGCGGCGCGGGTCAGTCCTTTGTACATGTGTCGCTTCGTCTGTCTAAGCAGGAGTGCTTGGAGTATGGCACGTTAAATCAGTTCCGCAGGCGCGACCACTTGGCCTCATTCGATGCCCATGCGCCGTTTGGCCCGATGCGCCGAGCCGTCGCGCATGGCCCAGCGCAGTACCGGTGCGGTGCGTTGCAGGCCCAGGCGAATCAGGCGCTGTTGCAAGGCTCCGTGCTGCAGGCCGAGCATGGCCTGTGCCCAGCCCGGCAGCAGGTCGATACCGGCGTGCAGCATCAGCTTGCCAACTGGCTGTGCCAGGCGGCTGGGGGCAGGGGCGTCGAGCAGGATCTGTATGACTTCATGGCTGCGCGTATCGCAATGCAGCTGCGGGCGCATGCGTTGCAGGTAGTCTTCGACCTGCTGACACGAACGTGGCACGTCACGGGCGCCAAGGCGCTCGGCGATCAGGGCGATTTCGTTGTAATAGGCATCCTGCTCGGTGCGCGGCAGGTGCGGGTTGCGATAACGCAGGTGGGCGGCGAGGAAACTGCTGACCTCCGCCACATGCACCCAGGTCAGCAGGTCCGGATCGCTGGCTGCGTAGGGGCGGCCGTCCGGTGCCGTGCCGGTGACCTGCAGGTGAATGGTGCGCACCTTGTCGATCAGCCATTCGGCATCGCCGGTGGCACCAAAGGTGGTACCGGAAATGAACTGGCTGGTGCGGCGCAGACGGCCGAGCAGGTCTTCACGGAAATTGGAGTGGTCCCACACGCCGGCCAGGGCCAGCGGATGCAGCAGCTGCAGCATCAGCGCGCTGATGCCACCGACCAGCATGCTGGGGAAGTCGCCATGTACCTGCCAGCTGATGCTGTGCGGGCCGAACAGGCCCGGGTCGCCCTTGGGCGATTCCAGGTCGAGCTGGCCGAGGGCCAGCCCGGTGAGGCTCATGACCTGGGTTTCGATGCGGCGACGAAGGGCTTCCATGGCGACCTGAGGTTCAGGGCGGCCATGGACAGTGGCCGCCGGTTACTGGTTGAGGCGTTTATCGATCAGGCCCTGTACCACGCTGGGGTCGGCCAAGGTCGAGGTATCGCCAAGGTTGTCCAGCTCGTTGCAGGCGATTTTGCGCAGTATACGCCGCATGATCTTGCCTGAGCGGGTCTTGGGCAATGCGGGCGCCCACTGAATCAGCTCGGGCTTGGCGAAACTGCCGATTTCCTTGCTGACCAGGGCCAGCAGTTCGGCCTTGAGCGCATCGTCCGGGGTCACGCCATTCATGGGCGTGACGAAGGCGTACACGCCCTGGCCCTTCAGGTCGTGAGGGTAACCGACCACCGCTGCCTCGGCGACGCGGTCATGCAGCACCAGCGCGCTTTCCACTTCAGCGGTGCCGATGCGGTGCCCTGACACGTTGATCACATCGTCGATGCGCCCGGTGATCCAGTAGTCGCCATCGGCATCGCGGCGGGCTCCGTCGCCGGTGAAGTAATAGCCGGGCATGGGCTTGAAGTAAGTGTCGACCATGCGCTGGTGGTCGCCATAGACGCTGCGGATCTGGCCAGGCCAGCTGGCCTTGATGACCAGCAGGCCAGCGCCGGGGCCTTCGATCAGCTGGCCTTTTTCGTCCAGCAGTGCCGGTTGCACGCCGAACATGGGCTGAGTGGCGCAGCCGGGCTTGAGCGATTGCGAGCCGGGAAGCGGGGTGAGCATGATGCCGCCAGTTTCGGTCTGCCACCAGGTATCGACGATGGGGCAGCGTTTTTGCCCCACTTCCTCGAAATACCATTCCCATGCTTCGGGGTTGATCGGCTCGCCGACGCTGCCCAGCAGGCGCAGGCTTTTGCGCGAAGTGCCCTGGAGCGGTGCGGACCCCTCGCGCATCAGTGCGCGCAGGGCGGTCGGTGCGGTGTAGAAGATGTTCACCTGATGCTTGTCCACCACTTGCCAGAAGCGCGAGGTGTCCGGGTAGTTGGGCACGCCTTCGAACATCAGCGAGATCGCGCCATTGGCCAGCGGGCCATAGACGATGTAGCTGTGGCCGGTAACCCAGCCTACGTCGGCGGTGCACCAGAACACCTCGCCGTCGCGGTAATCGAACACTACCTTGAAGGTCATCGTCGCCTGCAGCAGGTAGCCGCCGGTGGTGTGCAGCACGCCTTTGGGTTTGCCGGTGCTGCCGGAGGTGTAGAGGATGAACAGCGGGTCTTCGGCCTCCATCGGCTCGGGTGGGCAGTCGTCGCCGGCTTTGTCGGTCACCTCGTGGTACCAGACGTCGCGGCCTTCGGCCCAGCTCACATCGCTGCCGGTGCGGCGTACCACGAACACGCTGCTGACCGCGGGGCAGCTGGCCAGGGCCTTGTCGACGTTCTGCTTCAGCGGGATGCGCTTGCCACCGCGCACGCCTTCATCGGCGGTGATCACAGTGCGGCAATCGGCGTCGAGGATGCGGTCACGCAGGGCGTCGGGGGAGAAACCGCCGAACACCACCGAGTGGATGGCACCGATGCGGGTGCAGGCGAGCATGGCGAAGGCGGCTTCGGGGATCATCGGCATGTAGATGCATACCCGGTCGCCTTTTTTCACGCCGCGGGCCTTCATCGCATTGGCCAGGCGGCAGACCTGGCGGTGCAGTTCGCGGTAGGTGATGGCCTTGGCGTCGTGGGGATCGTCGCCTTCCCACAGCAGCGCGGTTTGCTCTGCGCGCTGGGCCAGGTGACGGTCGATGCAGTTGTAGCTGACGTTGAGCTGAGCGCCGTCGAACCAGCGAGCCTTGCCGGTGTTCAAGTCGCATTGCTGCACGCTTGACCAGGGCTTGACCCAGTCAAGGCGCTTGGCCTGTTCGGCCCAGAAGGTGTCAGGGTCGTCGACTGACTGGCGGTAGAGGCGGCGGTAGTCGTCGGGGGTGAGGGTGGCAGACTGGCTGACGGCCAGTGCCTGGGGGTAATTACGGATATCGAACATGGCGGGTGGTCCTGCTCTTGTAAGGGGCGATGGACTGCAACGGCTATTCGATAGGACAGTGTAGCTGGGAGCGGTGTTCAACCTGTGCTGGCCTCTTCGCGGGTGAACCCGCTCCCACAGGGACCGCACGATGCTTGGAACTTGTGCAGTACCTGTGGGAGCGGGTTTACCCGCGAATAGCCCCGTGCAGGCGTTAGCTCACCCGCGGTGACGGCCGCGGAAGTAGTTGATCAGGCCTTGGGTGGAGCCGTCTTCGGCGCTGTCTTCCAGGGTGCCAACCAGGCGTTGGTACACACCCTTGCCCAGCTCTTTGCCCAGCTCCACGCCCCACTGGTCAAAGGCGTTGATGCCCCAGATGACGCTCTGCACGAACACCTTGTGCTCATACATTGCCACCAGCGCGCCGAGGCGGCGTGGGCTGATGCGCTCCACTACCAGGGTGTTGCTAGGGCGGTTGCCCGGGATCACCTTGTGCGGGGCCAGCTTCTCGATGTCCGCTTCGTTCAGGCCTTTGCTGCGCAGTTCGGCCTCGGCTTCTTCGCGTGTCTTGCCCTGCATCAGCGCCTGGCTCTGCGACAGGCAGTTGGCGTACAGCCACTGATGATGGTCGGCCACCGGGTTGAAGCTCACGACCGGCACGATGAAGTCGGCCGGAATCAGCTGGGTGCCCTGGTGCAACAACTGGTGGTAGGCATGCTGGCCGTTACAGCCGACGCCGCCCCAGATCACCGGGCCGGTGGCGGTTTTCACCGGGGCGCCGTCCTGCAGCACGCTCTTGCCGTTGGACTCCATGTCCAGCTGCTGCAGGTGCTTGGTAATGTTGCGCAGGTAGTGGTCGTACGGCAGGATCGCGTGGCTGCTCGCGCCCCAGAAATTGCCATACCACACACCCAGCAGGGCCAGCAGCACCGGCATGTTCTTGTCGAACGGCGCGGTCTGGAAGTGCTGGTCCATGGTGTGGGCACCTGACAGCAGCTCCTTGAAGTTGGCGGTGCCGATGGCCAGGGCAATGGGCAGGCCGATGGCCGACCATAGCGAATAGCGCCCACCCACCCAG
>NZ_JBWKXT010000052.1:0-46607 GCF_059423245.1 Pseudomonas sp. GW460-LB5 | reverse complement strand
GTTCGTCGGCCAGGGGGGGGGCCAGCCAACCTGCCCCTGGGGCATCATCCAGGCTCAAAACCCCGTCGCAGCCTGCCGCGCGGGCACGCTCTGCAAGGCTGAAGCCCGCTGGGGCGGGCAGCCGGTGGATGCTGCCGGTTGCCTGAAGTACCTTGAGCCAAGGGGTGTCATCCTTGGCCAGTAATACCAACGGTAGGCCTTGGCGGGCTATGTGTCTGGCCAGTGCAAGCCAGCGTTGGGCAATGATTGAGTTGATCAGGGTGTCGCCAATCAGCAACACGCGGGGTGCTTTGGGCGCTTTTGTCGGGTGCTGCTTGGTCGCCAGCGTTGACCAGTCAGCTGTGGGGTAGCTATTTGAGTAATTGCCCAGCAGGGCTTGCCAGGGTAACTGCACAGTGGCTGCTTCTTGGACAAAACAGCGCCAATCATAGTCTTCAGTTTCGCCCAGCAGGCGGTCGTCGCGGCAAATGATGTGGTAAGGCACGCCCAGCAAATTGGGTAAATCGCACAAAGCAGTTGGGCAGCGTGCCAGTTGTTCATATGCCAGCCTCTCCAGGGGCAAGCTGCGCAGGGTGTCGACCAGCGTGTCGAATTCGCCAGGCAGTTCGAAGTCCAATTGCAGTGCCAGGGGTGGCAGTGGGGCTTGCAACGTTACCCAGGTGCGATGGCTGTCATGGTGCCAGGCCAGGTTGAATTGAGCATCGCTATGCGAGCCAGCGTGCAGGTGCAAAACCCGCTGGCTTTGCTTGGGCCACTGGGCCTTGCGGGTAGCGTGAGGTAGGCTGGCAAGTTTAGCCAGCCGGGCGCGTTGCAAGGCTTGGCGGGCAGGCTTGATAGGGTCGCGCAAGCAAAACCTGTTGTAGCGGGCTGGGGCATCCGGGTAGCGTTTACGCAAAATGGCATTGTTGTGTGCTACACGCAGGGTTTTTTCCGCGCCGAACGAAATACCCCCTTGATGCGCCACGAACACATTGGTCGCGCCCATGTGTCGCCACCCCAGAGTACGGGCACGCAGACACCAGTCGGTTTCTTCGCCGTAGCCGCGGGCCAGTTGCGCTTCGTCCAGGTACCCCGCCTCATCCAGTGCTGCACGCTTTATATAAAGGCAGAAGCCGCAGCCGGTTTCGATCTCCACCGGCACGCTGTCGCAGCTTTGCGCCAGGGTATCGAGTTCGGCCTGCTCTTGTGCGGTGGGCATGGCATGGCTGACCCGGCTTTGCGGAAAGCTCATCAGTTCGCCATTGTTGGTAAAAGGGGTGACCGAGGCGATAGTGGCATCGCTGTAAGCCACCTGGCGTAATCTGTCCAGCCAGTTGCCATGCACCCGGGTATCGGCGTTCAGCCACACCACATCCTTGTTCGGGCTCAAGGCCATGGCGCGGTTCATGGTGCGGATAAAGCCCAGGTTCACGGCATTTGTCACCAAGGTGATCTTGCCTTTGGCTGCCAGTACTTTCAGTGCTTTGGACAGTGCGGGCACTGGGGAAGCATCGTCTATCACCACCAGGCGGTGGGGGGTTCGGTTGCGCTTGCGGGCATCCAGTGCGCTGTTTATGCACTCCAATGTCTCGCTCAGGCCGTTGTACACCGGAATCAGCACGTCCACAGGCTGTTGCTGGCCGCCGCCGCCTGCTGGTGGAGGGGGGGCAAAGGCTGGCATTGCGAATACCGGGCTGCCCAGCAGCGGTGTGCCATTGGCAAAGCACAGATGCACTGCGGCGGTTGGGTTTGTCACGCTGATCCGGAAGCCGCCATGGCTACCAGGCAAGCCCGCGGCACTAAGCAGTGGGTGCGCTGCGCTGGCAGACGTATCGGCTTGTATGCCGTTGGCCTGCACCTTGAGTGCGACGGGCGCCTGGAGGTTGCGCAAGTCGATCGCCCAGCCCTGGATTACCTGCTGTTCAGGTATGTAGCGCGCCACGCCTACTGTGGTCGGGGCATCGGGCAGTCCTGCCAGCAGCTTGAGCACATGGGCCAGTTCCTGGCCGGTATGAATGTCTGGCAGGTGGGCCAAAATCATGCGGTGCAGCTCGGCAGGGGGCTCCGATTGGCTGCGGGTCTGCCAAAGCGTCAGGCGCAGGGCCAGGTCGTTGGGTTGTGTCTGCCACGCCGTTGTCAGGTAACGGGTGGCGAGTTCGAAATGTGTTTGCGCCAGTAGGCTGCGCCCGACCAGTGCATGGATGTCTGCACGCTCAGGCAGGGCCTGGGCGGCATTGGCGAAATAAACAAAGGCCAGCTCGGGCGTTTGCGGCAATGCCGCGATGCCTTTCCAAACCAGCGCTTCCGGCCGGTACTCGCCGGTATGCAGGGCGCGCTCGAGTGCCGCTGCCGCCGGGCCAAGCTCGTTGGCTTGGCGGTGACGGTGGAAAATGTCCATGAGCGTTTCTCGCCCATGGTCGAGTTGTCTGGACATAAGCTTGGCTTGGCTACAAAAAATAAAAAGAGGGGCGACCCGAAAGTCGCCCCCTTTGGCATATGCCCAGCCTTGCGGCCGGGCATACGCTTCGCTACAGCAGGGCTAGTTAGACTTGGCCGTGCAGCACAACGACGTTGTCGATGTGAGCAACAGCTTCGTCGGAACCAACGATGCCCAGCGCCACGTCTGCGTGGGTGCCGCCGTTAGCCAGCAGAGCCAGCCAATCAGCTTTACCGTCTGCATCCGAAGCACGGCCCAGCGCGGACTGGTACAGGCCTTCGATGAAGTCGCTGTCAGACTTGGTCTGAGCTTCAGCGGAACCAACGATGGCAGCAGCCACGTCGGCACGGCTTGCGCCGTTGAACAGCTGGCCTACCCAAGCGTTCAGGCCTTCTTCCTCGGCAGGGCGGCCCAGTACGTTTTCGTACAGGTCACGGACGAAGTCACCGTTCGACTGGTCGGCAGCGATCGCTTCTTGCGAAGTAGCGATGGCGGCAGCGATGTCGGCCAGGGACTGCGAACCGTTGGCCAGCTGGCCAGCCCAGGCAGCAGCGCCGTCGGCGTCAGCATCACGACCCAGCAGAGCTTGGTACAGTTCGTTGATGTCGGTAGCGTTGACAGCACCGGCGAACTCGTTGGAGTTCAGGAAGATGTTGGCGATGTCGGTCAGCGAAACGCCAGCGTTCACTGCACCAACAAAGTCTTTGGCGCCTTGTGCGTCAGCGTCACGGCCCAGGATGCCTTCATACAGGCGCAGGGCAGCAGCTTCGTCTTGGCTGTGAGCCAGGGCTACGGTTTCAACGGTTTCGCCATTAACGAAGGTCAGGAACTCAGCGTTAGTGATCGAAGCGGTTTGGCCAGCACCTGGAGCAGCGGTCAGGTTGACGTTGAAGTTGTTGCCAACTGCGAAGTTGTAGGCATCGCGCGCGCCGTCCAGCTGGACAACGTCGAAGCCTGCACCGGTGTCGACTACGTCAGCGTGGTTAACGCCGCTCAGGACGACGGTGTCGTTACCCGAACCGGTGGTCACGTTGTTGTTGCCAGCGCCAGCGATAACGGTGTTGTTGCCGTTGCCGGTAACGATGGTGTCGTTGCCGTCACCTGCGTCGATGTGGGTGTTCTGGTCGCCTTTGACAGTGATCACGTCATCGCCGTTGCCGGTGGTGACTACCAGTTGGATGGCGGAGTCGTCAGCGGTGACGGCAACATCGGCAGCCAGGGCAGCGAAGGCCTGAACGGCTGGGGCAGCGGAGTTGCCCTGCAGGTTGACAACCAGGTTAGCGTCGCTTTCCAGGATGTAGGTGCTGGCGCCAGCGGCTTCAGCTTTGGACAGGTCGAGGGTAACTTGGTCGCCTTTGTTACCGGCTACAACGCCGGTTACCACGTCGACAGCGCCGGAGGTCGGAACCTGCAGGTTCACGCCGTCGAAGCTAGCCACATTGACAGTGGTGCCTTCGCCCAAGCCCAGCAGGGAGCTGATGGCGGCTACAGTGCTGTCCGACAGGGTGGAGCTGTCCAGGTGCGCTTGCAGCTGTGTGGACGATACGGGGTTATCGTATTGCATGGTGTATTCCTGTTACTTCAAGCCAGTTGGCTTGCGGTACTGATTTTCTGCTGATAGGCAGAGTTTTCCCACGGAGACTTAGAGCGGGCAGCGTTCGTCTTCGTAACGGGAGTAATGGCGATATGCAGCGCCACCAACGGCTCGGTGCCGGTAGGGCCATGCATCATCTGATTGGTCACCAGGCACTGCGGTTCGGCGTTGCCGAACACAATGTGGCCTGTAAGTTCATAGTGTTTGCGCTGTGGGCCGACCAGGCTGAAGCCTGCGCAGATCAACGGCAGGCCTTCACCACGCAAGCCGACGAAGGTGCCGGTGGACACGTTCCGGCTTGGGCCGGACCCGGCAACCATGCAGGTGTACAGCAGGTCGACGCCGGTGGGCTTGTTCGGCCAGTCGATGGCGAAGCATTCGATGAAATCGTCGCTGCCTGGCGAGCCTACCCACCCTTCGGTCGATACCACCTCACCACCCCGATTGAAGTGGGCGGTAAGCTCGAAAGGGAGGGGGGCGGTACTGGGCGGTGCGAGAGAGGGGTCGGTGGCAACCACGGCGAAGGTGCGCATGATGGCAGGTGAGGTGTCGATGCGGTCGATACGCAGGTCGACGGGCTCGATCACGTCTTCGAACATATGGTATTCGGTGATCAAAACAGTGGTCACACCACCTTTGACGCGCGCCACAATGGTATCGCCAAGCTTAGTCAGCATGTTTTTGCTGACGCCTTCGGCAGGGAAAAAGTCGATGGAGCCTTTACCTAGGGGCGCTTGCTGAAGTGCAATGCAGACGGGCTTGTCGGCAGGCGGTTGCGAGGCGAACCGGAAAATGAACATGCCGGGCTCAAGCAACGTGACCCGGGTGCTTATCCTCAGGCCGTCAAGGGGTTGCGAAGGCATAGACATGGCGTTGTTTAGCTCCTTTTAAACAAAACACTGGTAGCTAACTTGCTCAGACCCGTGCATGCACACAAAACGGCCAGTGATGGCTCCCTGCGAAGGTGCGAAGATGCAATGCATGGGAAAAGTTGTCAACTCACAAAGGTAAAAAAAATTTCATCAAGAAATTGAACAAAATCATCCTCTTAGCAGTCTGCGGGTTGGCTTGCTCGATAACCTAGTGAGTTGGTCGGCCTTGTGATGCTACAAGAAAATCCATATTAATCAATGATTTAAAGATTTATCAGATAACGCTTGACAGCGTTGTGGCGGATTTTCGACAGGTCAAGAGTGGTTGCGATACAAGGGGTGCCGTCTGTCGCCTCGCTGATGTGACAGCTTTAAGTCGGAGGTGCCGATTCGAGGTTCCACGGCGGTTCGGGATTGAATTGTGGCGTTTTGACGCTATTCACTATGTATTCACAAATTTTCAGGCGAGAGGCACAGGTGGACGCCAAGTCGCCAACCGGCGCCCTACTCGTTGGAAGTGGGTGGTACACTGCCGGCCGTTTTCGCCTTTCTCAGTATGGATACCATGAGTTCTCTATCTGACAACAACCTGCAAGCCGCTCTCAAAGCCTGCAAAAGCAGCTTCCTGTCGGTTGGCTTCTTCAGCTTCTTCGTCAACGCACTGATGCTGGTGCCCACTTTTTACATGATCCAGATATCGGGGCGGGTGGTCCCATCCAGCAGCACCTCGACCCTGTTGATGTTGACGTTGATCCTGACTGTGTTAGTCGCAACGATGGGCGCCCTGGAGTGGGTGCGTTCGCGAATCATGGTGCGTATCAGCAACCGTTTGGATGTGATGCTAAGCCGCGATGTCTATCGCGCAAGCTTCAAGCGCGCGCTCTCCAGCGGTGGTGCGGATGCCACGGCGCAGTCGCTGAACGACCTTACGGCGCTGCGCCAGTTCTTTACCGGTTCGGGTTTGTTCGCTTTCTTCGATGCGCCATGGTTCCCTATCTATACCGTCGTGATGTTCCTGTTCCACCCTTGGTTCGGTTACATGACATTAGCGTGCGGGCTTGTCCTCGCTGGCTTGGCCGTGGTCAATCACCGGCTGACTGCCAATGCCTTGGCAAATGCCAACAAAGAGAACGTCGCTTCTAATATTGTCACTACCAAGACGCTGCGTAATGCGGAAGTCATCGAGTCGATGGGCATGCTCGAAACGCTCATGAACCGTTGGGCCAAGCGCCAGCGCCGCATCATGCTGATGCAGTCGGAGGCCAGTGATAAGGGGGGGATCGTCAGCACCATCTCGAAAACCTTCCGCACCTGGTCGCAGTCGATCATGCTGGCCATTGGTGCTTACTTGGTGGTTACCCACGAAATTAACCCAGGCTTGCTGATGGCAGGCTCGTTGCTGCTTGGCCGGGCATTGGGGCCCATCGATCAGATGATCGGCAGCTGGAAAGGCTTCGTCGCGGCCAAAGTGCAATACGACCGCTTAAGCAAGGTTTTAGACGACCTGAGCAAGGAGCCAGAGCGTATGCCGCTGCCGGCACCCGAAGGCCAGATCCAGGTAGAAAACCTGGTTGTTGCGCCGCCAGGCGCCAAGGCCCCCGTGATTCGTAACATGAGTTTCGTGGTGCCCTCCGGTTCCATCGTCGGTATCGTTGGGCCAAGTGCGGCGGGCAAGTCCACCCTGGTACGAGCGTTGATGGGCATCTGGCCGCCGCAGCATGGTGTGGTGCGTCTGGACGGCGCCGATATCGCCAGCTGGGACAAACAAGCGCTGGGTCAGTATGTGGGCTACCTGCCGCAAGATATCGAGTTGTTCGAAGGTAGCATCAGCGAAAACATCGCCCGCTTTGACAAGATCGACCCGGAAAAAGTGGTGCAGGCTGCACAAATGGCTGGCGTGCACGAAATGATCCTGATGCTGCCGGATGGCTACGACACCGTGATCGGTAGCGACGGTGTCAACCTGTCCGGCGGCCAGCGCCAGCGTGTCGGCCTGGCGCGGGCTATCTACGGTACCCCTCGCTTGATCGTACTCGACGAGCCTAACTCCAATCTGGACGATGTCGGCGAGCGCGCCTTGGGGGTTGCCTTGCAAAAACTCAAGGAAACCGGCGCTACGGTGTTCATCGTCTCGCACCGCCCCAATATCCTGACCCGGTTGGACCGCATTTTGGTCATGGCTGGTGGGGCCATTTCGCTGTATGGCGAGCGTGACCGTGTTATCGCCGAGTTGGCCGCGCAGCAAGCCAAGGGCCAGCAGCGTGTCGGCCAGGCCGCCGCAGCGCAGGCCCCTACCGCCGCTACACCCAACCCAGCTTCCCCAGCGCCTGCTGCCGCAGCGCCGGTCGTACCGACCAGTACTGGCGCGTAAAAGGACTTTCAGATGAGCAGTAAAGCTATCAGCACGTTCGACCACAATTTTGATGACATGCCCACATCCGACCGGGGCATACGTCGTCTTGGCCTTACCATTGTGTTTGTCACCTTCGGCATTTTTGGTACATGGGCTGCGTTTGCACCCTTGAGCAACGCAGTGCACGGGTCGGGTGTGGTCACCGTGCAAAACTACCGCAAAACCGTGCAGCACCTTGAAGGCGGCATCGTCAAAGAGCTGCATGCCCGTGATGGTGACTTGGTAAAAAAAGGCGACCCGCTGATCGTGCTGGATGAAAGCCAGCTGAGCGCCGAGTACGAGTCCACACGCAACCAACTGATCGTGGCCCGTTATAAAGAAGCAAGGCTGCGCGCCGAGCGCGACGGCCTGGATGCGATTCCGGCAGTTGAGATGGAGGGCACCGATTCGCCCCGTGCCGGTGAGGCGCTGAACGGTGAGCTGCAGGTTTTCACTGCCCGTCACAATTCGTTGCAGGGTGAGATCTCGGTAAACCGCGAACGCATCGAGCAGATGAAGCAGCAGATTGTTGGCCTTAACGAAATGATCCGCACCAAGCGAGGCCTGGAGAAGTCATACAGCGGCGAAATCAAGCAATTGCGAGAGCTGTTGGCCGAAGGCTTCGTCGATAACCAGCGCTTGTTGGAGCAAGAGCGCCGCCTTGACATGCTCAAGACCGAAGTGGCCGACCATGAGTCGACCATCAGCAAGACCAAGCTGCAAATCGGCGAGACCGAACTTCAGATCGTGCAACTGAAGAAAAAGTTTGACTCTGATGTGGCCAACGAACTGTCCGACGTGCAGGCCAAGGTGTTCGACCTTCAGGAGAAAGAAGCGGCATTGCGCGACCGGTTGTCGCGCGTGGTAATCCGTGCCCCTGAAAGCGGCATGGTGCTGGACATGAAGGTGCACACCATTGGCGGTGTGGTCAGCGCGGCCACGCCCTTGCTGGACATCGTTCCGGAAGCGTCGGAACTGGTTGTCGAAGCCAAGGTAGACCCCAAGGACATCGATCGGCTCAAGCTGGGTAAAACGGCAGATATCCGCTTCAGTGCGTTCAGTGCTGCCACCACGCCGGTTATCGAAGGCAACCTGGTGCGCATTTCGGCCGACCGCCTTACTGATGAGCACTCCGGCGACCCTTATTACCTGGTGCGAGTGAAAGTGTCGGAAGACGGCATGAAGAAGCTCGGCAACCGCAAGCTGCAACCGGGCATGCCAGCTGAGGTGTTGATCAACGCAGGCGAGCGCACGATGCTGGAATACCTGCTGAAACCGGCGAGCAACATGTTCGCTCAATCGCTGATTGAGGACTGATCGTGCTGCGTCTGCTACCTGGTGTACTCATTTGCATGACGGCCTTACAGGCAATGGCCGTCGAGTCGAAAAACCTGGCCACCGAGCCGACCATGGGTGTGTCGGCATCAACCTATGCCCTGGACCTTGCTGGCCTGTACCGCGAAGCGCGCCTTGAAGACCCGCGTGTGCTGGCGGCCTACGCCAACGCTCGCACCGCCACCGAGCAGCAGCGCGAGGCCCTTGGCCAGTTGCTGCCGCAGGTGTCGGCCAATGCCAATTCCAGCCGCGTACTGCGCAAGAACGAGGCCACCCGCGACATCTACAACAACGAAACCTATTCCCTTAGCCTCACGCAGTACCTGTACAACAAACCGGCTTGGGAGCGTTATCAGAAGTCCAAGAGTGTCAAGGCGCAGAAAGGGCAGCAGGCCGAGGACACCCTGGCTGAGGCGACGGTGGACCTGGCCAAGCGCTATTTCGTCGCCTTGGCTGCCGATGACGAGTTGGCGCTGGTTCAGGCGGAGCGCCGTGCCACGCAAAAAAACCTGGACCGTGTCAGCATGATGTTCGACCGGCAGATGGCAAAAATTACCGACAAGCTCGACATGCAGGCGCGGGTTGATACATTGGCCGCCCAGGAGGTGGATGCGCGCAACCAGGTGCAGGTTAGTCGCGAGGCGCTGGCCGAAATTGTCGGGCGGCCTATCCATGAGCCGCTCAGCCGGGTGCGCAACGATGTAACCCTGCAGGCGCCGACGCGGCCGCTGCAAAGCTGGATTACCCAGGCAGTTGAAACAAACCCGATGCTCAAGGCTTCCCAAAGCAACGCCGAAGCGGCGAATGCTGCGGTGCGTGAAGGCAAGGGGGAGCATTACCCACAACTCGCCCTGAGCGTGAGTGCCCAACAGAGCGACCAGGGTTATGACAACACCCAGGCGCCGCGTAGCGATAGCTATGTCGCCAGCCTGGGGTTGAAGATCCCGATCTATAGCGGTGGCTCCACCTCGGCTCGCGTGCGGGGTTTGTATGACCAGCAGCTGGCGGCGGAGGTGCAAGCGGAGGGTATTCGCAGGCAGGTGGTGAAGGAAACCACCACGGCCTACCTGACAGCGCAATCCAGCGTCGAGAAAATACGCGCCAACCGCAATGCGTTGTCTTCGGCACAAAAGTCGAGCGTGGCGGCGCAGAAGGCATTTACCTTTGGTGTCGTGAATGCGGTCGATGTGTTAACTGCCGTGCAGAACGAGTTCAAGGCACGCCGCGATCTGCTCAAGTCTCAGTATGACTTCATCACCAACCTGTTCCTGCTCAGTCGATGGGCGGGCGAGTTGAACCAGGAGAGTGTCGACAACGTAAATGTGTGGCTTAGTCCGGTGCCTGAGACCACCCTGCCGGGTGGCGATGTGGCAAGCCTGGATGCGCGCACCTGAGTAGATGGGCAATGCACGGGCATGCAGAGGCTGTTCACTATGATATGTGGAGGCTGCCTTGCCAGGCAGCCCCAAGTCGGGCGCCGGATGCGCTTGGCTTTCTTCCTACAGAATCGGTGTCGAGCGATGTAGGCCTGAGATGTATACTGCCGCGTTTAATCCTCATTGGCGATAACGCCAACGAGGCGTTGCAAGCAGCAGGTTCCCGAGACAGCTTTCATGGATAGACGCACGATTCTTGTCACTGGTGCCAGTGGCTTCGTAGGGCGCGCGCTTTGCCATACGTTGAGCACGCACGGTGCCTTTGCCACCAGAGGGGCGGTGCGAGTGGCCGGCACACCGCTTCCACCTGGCGTCCAGGCTGCTACTGTCAGCGATCTGAATGCCTCTACCGACTGGGCTGCGGCGCTGGCAGGTGTTGATGTGCTGGTGCATGCCGCTGCGCGTGTGCACGTGATGAACGAAACTGCTGCCGATAGTTTGGCGGCATTTCGCCTGGTTAATGTGGAAGGTACCCTGAACCTTGCCAGGCAAGCGGCTGCTGCGGGGGTGCGGCGCTTTATCTACATCAGCTCCGTCAAGGTCAATGGCGAAACCAGTCAGCCTGGTCGTCCATTGCACGCAGACGATGTACCAGCGCCCGTGGATGCCTATGGTATTTCCAAGCAGGAAGCCGAGAAGGGTTTGTTCGAACTGGCAGCCAGCTGCGGCCTCGAAGTCGTGGTGATTCGCCCTGTGCTGGTCTACGGGCCGGGTGTAAAAGCCAATTTCCACAGCATGATGTGTTGGGTGCAGCGGGGCGTCCCGTTACCCTTTGGGGCAGTCGATAACCGGCGCAGCCTGGTATCGCTAGACAATCTGGTCGATTTGATCGTTACCTGTATCGAGCATCCCGCCGCGGCCAATCAAGTATTTATCGCCAGCGATGGTGACGATGTTTCGTTGCCTCGCTTGTTGCGTGGATTGGGCCATGCTTTGGGTCGGCCGGTGCGGCTTGTGCCTGTGCCTGTGGTGGCTTTGAAGTTTGCAGCGGGCATGGTCGGGCGAGGTGACCTGGCTTTGCGGCTGCTGGGATCGTTGCAAGTGGACATTCGAAAAAATCGCGACCTGCTTGCGTGGACGCCGCCTTTGACGCTCGACCAAGGCCTGCAGATAACCGCCCGCTCATTTCTGGAACACCGATATTGATGATTTGGCTCCTTCTTGTTGTGGCGGGATTGGCTTCGCTACTGATGACTGCCGCATTGCGCCGTTATGCCTTGGCACGCAGTATTCTGGATATCCCCAATGCGCGAAGCTCTCATTCCTTGCCCACGCCTCGTGGGGGCGGCCTATCGTTCGTATTTGCCTTCCTTCTAGGCCTGGTGGCGCTTCGCTGGTCTGGCGCACTCGCCAATGAGACTGTGTTTGCAATAGTGGGTGCGGGTGGTGTGGTAGCGCTGGTCGGCTTCATGGACGACCATGGCCACATCGCCGCGCGCTGGCGCTTGCTGGGGCATTTCATTGCGGCCGGCTGGGGGCTTTTCTGGATCGGCGGCTTGCCACCGATGATGATTTTTGGCGTGCCGTTATATGCAGCCTGGCTCAGCATCATCATCGGGCTGCTGTACCTGGTGTGGTTGCTCAATCTGTACAATTTCATGGACGGCATCGATGGTATCGCCAGCATCGAGGCTATCTGCGTATGCCTTGGGGGCAGCCTGCTGTACTGGCTGACCGGCCATGCCCAGGAGGCCTTGTTGCCAATGTTGCTGGCGGCCACGGTGGCCGGCTTCCTGGTTTGGAACTTGCCTCCTGCACGCATCTTCATGGGCGATGCCGGCAGTGGTTTTCTGGGTATTGTCCTGGGCCTGCTCGCATTAATGGCAGGCTGGATAAACCCGCTATTATTCTGGGGGTGGTTAATACTTTTGGGGGTGTTCGTGGTGGACGCCACGTTCACCCTTGCACGGCGCCTGCTGCGCGGCGACAAGGTTTACCAGGCGCACCGCAGCCATGCCTACCAGTATGCCTCGCGTCGCTACGCCGGCCACCGCCCGGTCAGCCTGGCAGTGGCGGCCATCAACCTTGGCTGGCTGTTGCCTGTGGCCATGGCGGTGGTGTTGTTGAAACTCGATGGTGCGCTGGGAACGACGGTGGCGTATGCGCCTCTTATAGTGTTGGCGCTGATCTATCAGGCAGGGAAACAGGAATAGGATGGTCGAACAAGGAAGGCGTCGTATCGCGCTGCTGAACCTTCGGTTCTGCTCAGAAGCGCTCTGGTCAGTCAATCGAAGCCCCGATGCGCAGAGGATAACTGGATGAGCGACGCAAAAAATAAAAAAATGCGTGAGTACCTTGTCAGCTTGTCCCGGCGGGAGAAACGCCTGGTACAAGTGTGCACCGACATTGTGCTCATCTGGTTTGCGTTGTGGCTGTCCTTTATCGTGCGCCTGGGCGTCGATGAAATGTACAACCCTATCGTCGAGCATGGCTGGCTGTTCCTCGCCGCACCGGTAGTTGCCATACCGTTGTTTATCCGCTTTGGCATGTACCGGGCGGTCATGCGCTATTTCGGCAATGATGCGCTGGTGACCATCATCAAGGCCGTAACATTGTCGTCACTGATTCTGGCGGTGGTGGTGTACTGGTACAGCAACCATCAAGTTGTCGTGCCGCGGTCGATCATTTTCAACTACTGGTGGTTGAGCATGGTCATCATCGGGGGCCTGCGCCTGATCATGCGCCAGTACTTCCTGGGGGACTGGTTTACCGGGTCTCATCAGATACCATTCGCCAACCGCGACGACGACCTTATCAAGGTCGCCATTTATGGTGCAGGTACCGCTGGCAACCAGCTGTTGGCAGCCCTGCGTATGGGCCGGGTCATGCGCCCTGTGGCCTTCATTGACGATGACAGCGATCTTGCCAGCCGTGTGATTTCAGGCTTGCAGGTGTACAAACCCAAGCACCTCGACCAGTTGATCAAAGAAACCGGCGCCCAGGAAATTCTCTTGGCGCTACCATCCGCTTCGCGAGCACGGCGCAGGGACATCCTCGCCTTGCTCGAACCCTACCCATTGCACGTACGGAGCGTGCCAGCTTTCGCCGACCTGGCCAGTGGCCGGGTAAAAGTGGATGACATTCAGGACGTAGACATCGCCGATCTGCTGGGGCGTGACCCGGTTCCCGCCCAGGAAGGGCTGCTTGAGCGCTGCATCTACAAGCAAACCGTGTTGGTCACCGGGGCGGGGGGCTCCATAGGTGCCGAGCTGTGCCGCCAGATCATCGGGCTGGGGCCTACCACGCTACTGTTGTTCGATCACAGTGAATTCAACCTTTACAGCATTTTGAGTGAGTTGGAACAGCGCATCTTGCGTGAGTCGCTATCGGTCAGGCTGTTGCCGATTCTGGGCTCGGTTCGCAATCAGCAGCACCTGGTTGATGTAATGGCCACCTGGCGCGTCGATACGGTCTACCATGCGGCAGCCTACAAGCATGTGCCGATGGTCGAGCACAACATCGCCGAAGGTATTCTCAACAATGTTTATGGCACGTTGTGTACTGCCCAGGCAGCACTGCAGACCGGTGTCGCCAACTTCGTGCTCATTTCCACTGACAAAGCCGTGCGGCCGACTAATGTCATGGGCAGCACCAAGCGGTTGTCCGAGCTCATCCTGCAGGCGCTGAGCCGCGAGGCGGCACCGGTGATGTATGGAGACAGCAGCAAGATTGCCCGGGTGAACAAGACCCGGTTCACCATGGTGCGCTTTGGCAACGTTCTGGGCTCTTCCGGGTCGGTGATTCCGCTGTTTCACAAGCAGATCAAGGCGGGTGGGCCGTTGACGGTAACTCACCCGAAAATTACCCGTTACTTCATGACCATCCCCGAAGCTGCCCAACTGGTGGTGCAGGCAGGTGCCATGGGGCAGGGCGGCGATGTGTTCGTGCTGGATATGGGTGAGCCAGTACGCATTGTCGAGCTGGCCGAAAAAATGATCCACCTCTCGGGGCTGAGTGTGCGCAGCCAGGGCAACCCGCAGGGCGATATCGCCATCGACTTCACGGGGCTACGCCCCGGTGAAAAGCTCTACGAAGAGTTGCTTATCGGCGATGACGTATCGCCCACAGCCCACCCGATGATCATGGCCGCCAACGAAGATTTCCTGGCGTGGGATTTTCTGCGTGAGCGGCTGACCCAGTTGCTGGCTGCGGTTGCCGACGATGACTTCACCCGTGTGCGGCAGTTGTTGCGAGAACTGGTCAGTGGTTACTCGCCTCAGGGAGAAATTGTGGATTGGGTGTATCTGCAGCGGCGCCAAGGGCTGTTGGACCGATAGGGCGGCAGCTAATGCGGCCCGCTTGCCGGCGATGGCCGCATAACCGCCTTGATTGATTAACCGCTGCCCCTGGGGCAAGTTCGTCGTTACAGCTTAAACCCGCTTTGGCCCTACCAACGGCTCTGCAGTACGCCGTTGTTGAAGATGTCACGCCGCTCCAGGCGCCCCACCTCCTGATGCTTGGCCAATGCATAAATGCGGTCGAAACCCGCGCGGCCAATGTCCGGGAAATACGTGGCCAGCGCCTGCTCTACCGCGCTGTCATAGTCCGCTTCGGTGATGTACCGATAAATCTCCCGGAAGTAGATAAAACCAAACTGGAAGCCCAGGATTTCATCCGGGTAATCCGTTTGGCCGAAGAAGCAGTTTTCCAGGTCGATGGCGCGAGCTTTACCCTGTTGGGGCAGCATGACATTGGCAACCCACAGGTCCATATGCGTAATGCCTCGGCGGTGCAATGCATGCAGCAGCTCGAAGGTAGCCTCTATCACGGCGCTCACTGCTGCGGGCGCCTCACGGGCTTTGCTCAACCCGTCGACGTGATCGTGCAGCAACTCGGTAATCAGGAAAAAGTCCTGCATCAGCCCAAGCTTCGAGCTGGTGTATCCATAACCGATCAGCCCCGGTACCCGGGCGCCTCGCTTGGCGGCTTCACGCGTGTTAATCAGCTCTTCAATGGGCCAGTCGTACATCCCGTTGCGCTTTGGGTTACCACGTTGCATGCGCCATTTTTTTTTCAGTGAGTCGAGCTTTTCGCGTTTGGCAAAAAGCTTGCTGGCGCTACACGGGAGCGGCGCACTCACGCGTTTGGCGGTTGGCGTCTGTTCCACCAACTGCTCGATAGCTTGCCGGGTATGGCTGGGGAGGACGGTTTGAAAATGCAGGGTGGCATCACGATAACGCACAACATGGGGGTACTCGTTTTGCCAAACCCGGGGATCGCCTACCACGTCACATCCTTATGGAATCAAAATGCCATCAGCCTAATGGATCCAATGATACATTTCTCTGCCTTATTCCGTACACTTTTTTACAATTCGCTACGATGGGCGGGAGATAGTTGCGACGTAGTCTGCTTCATGGTTGGAGGTAAACGAACGGCAAGCAGTCCAGCGGCTCGATCAGGTGGATGTTGCCCACGTCCGCGAGCAACCGCTATACCGGCTCACGTACGTTAGGGTTAAGGTGCATCGGGTACACCATGTTTACCTCAGGGAACGCCGCGCGGTATGCACCAGGGCCTGGCAAATGCGGTCAAAGCCATCACCAAAGTTCTCTTGCTGGTGGCCTGTAATCAATACCATCTGCAAGACCCTCATTATGTTCTGTACCCGCACTTCACTTCGCCCCTCCCGCCATCTCGCACGATGATCTACTGCGCGAAGGCAACGACCAGGCTTGGGTCCTTTAAGCAAACCGGTTTTCCGTGTTGAACAAATCTAGCAGCAGGCCGGCAGGGTGCCAGCCATGCCGAGGAGATTTGCGGGCCGGCGACAGGTTGCTGAGAGGCGGGCCATGAGCGGCGGGTGCTGTAGGAGAATGGCCTGGTGCAGGTCGGCAGCCCGTATCTGACCAACGAGAATCTGGCTGTAAATTTAGCGAAACGCCTATAAAAAATGGGGCGCGGCTGGTGTGGGCGTGCTGACGGCTTTTTTGGGTAGATGACGTTGAGCCCATTGCAGACAGTTTCTGTAACCATTCGCCACTGTTGGGGGCTGTTTTGCCGCGGGGGCAGGCACTAGGGTTTGTTGCGCAGCCGAAGGAAAACGGCTGCTGGAAAATGACCAACCCAAGGAGTGTTCTTCAATGCGCAACAACGTTCTGTCGTACCTGCTGCTGCCGCTGTTCGCCAGCCTGTCTTTCTCCCTTAGCGCGGCGCCTGCCAGCGCCACGGCGGTGCCCGAGCCGGTACCGGTGGTGGCCCAAATGCCGACCCAGCAGGCGCCACGGCTTGACCTGAACAAGGCTGATGCGCTGACGTTGCAGAAGGAGTTGAACGGGATAGGGAAAGCCAAGGCCGAGGCCATCGTCGCCTACCGTGAGGCTAATGGGCCGTTCGCTTCGGTGGATGAATTGCTGGAGATCAAGGGGATCGGAAACGCGTTGCTGGAGCGTAACCGGGACAAAGTGATGGTGGAGTAAGGGGAGAGGGGCTGGGGCTTGTCGCCCTGGCCCTCAATCAAGCGCCTGGTGCGTCAGCGGTCTTGGTTGTCCTTTGCGTCCGCTTCGGCATTGCGCTCATGCACCTTGCGCAGTTGCTCGTCAGTGAGTGGCAGTTTTTTTGCCGTATCGCGCAGCATCATCAGCCCGCCGACGATGGAGCCGAGGGCTATGATGAGGATCAGCCAGGCATACCAGGGCATTGTCATACTCCTTAAGCGGGGGGGTGTGCAGTGCTTGTACGAAATTTGAGCATTAACCCGTTCCGTTGGTTCAATTATAGAAGCCAGCCGCCGCTGGGCCAATTCCGTGATCCATGGGCCCCAAAGCCTGCGTCACTTCGTTTACAATGCGCGCCGTTTTCGACTTGCCAAGAGACCCTGCCCATGTCCGCCTGCCAGACGCCCCTGATCGTCGCCCTGGATTACCCTACCCGTGAGGCCGCCCTGAAGCTGGCTGACCAGCTTGACCCCGCGCTGTGCCGGGTGAAGGTTGGCAAGGAGCTGTTCACCAGCAGCGCTTCGGGCATTGTCGAAACCCTGTGCGACAAGGGCTTCGAAGTGTTCCTGGACCTCAAGTTCCACGACATCCCCAACACCACGGCAATGGCTGTAAAAGCTGCTGCCGAGATGGGTGTGTGGATGGTGAACGTGCATTGCTCCGGTGGCCTGCGCATGATGGCCGCCTGCCGTGAAGTGCTGGACAAGCGCAGCGGCCAGCAGCCATTGCTGATTGGCGTGACCGTGCTGACCAGCATGGAGCGCGAAGACCTGGCCGGTATTGGCCTGGATGTCGACCCGCAAGAGCAGGTATTGCGCCTGGCGGCGCTGGCGCAAAAGGCGGGCATGGACGGTTTGGTGTGTTCGGCGCTGGAGGCCCCGGCGTTGAAGGCGGCGCACCCGTCGCTGCAGCTGGTAACCCCGGGCATTCGCCCTGCGGGCAGCGCGCAGGATGACCAGCGCCGTATCCTTACCCCGCGCCAGGCGCTGGATGCGGGTTCGGATTACCTGGTGATCGGCCGACCGATCAGCCAGGCCACAGACCCGGCCCAGGCGCTGGCTGCGGTGGTGGCGCAGATTCGTGGGTAAATAGCCCCCGGTAATGAAAAAGGCCAGCACGCGTGTGCTGGCTTTTTTTTCGGGCTGGATGAGGTGTGATGGCTGGAAGGTCCGGCAGGGCATTTTCTTTGCCTGTGAGATCGAGCGCCGCCCGCGCGGCGCTCGATCTCACAGGCGCTAAACCCCTCAAGGCATGCGCTTTCAGCCCCAAACGCAACTCACAACGTCACACCTTCAGCACCAACTTGCCAAAATTCTCCCCACTGAACAGCTTCAGCAACGTCTCAGGGAACGTCTCCAGCCCCTCCACCACATCCTCCTTGCTCTTCACCTGCCCACTGGCCAGCCAGCCGGCCATCTCCAGCGCGGCCTTGCCGTAGTCCTTGGCATGGTCCATCACCACAAAGCCTTCCATGCGTGCACGGTTCACCAGCAGCGACAGGTAGTTGGCCGGGCCTTTTACCGCTTCCTTGTTGTTGTACTGGCTGATCGCACCGCAAATCACGATGCGGGCCTTGAAGTTGATGCGCGTCAGCACGGCATCGAGGATGTCGCCGCCCACGTTGTCAAAGTAAACGTCCACACCTTTGGGGCATTCGCGCTTCAAGCCGGCCAGCACGTCTTCGGCCTTGTAGTCGATCACCCCGTCAAAGCCCAGTTCATCTTTCAGGTACTGGCACTTCTCGGCCCCGCCGGCAATGCCGACCACGCGGCAGCCTTTGACCTTGGCAATTTGCCCGACAATGCTGCCCACCGCACCGGCAGCGCCGGAGATGACCACGGTTTCGCCGGCCTTGGGTTGGCCAACTTCCAGCAGGGCGAAGTAGGCGGTCATGCCGGTCATGCCCAGTGCCGACAGGTAGCGGGGCAGGGGCGCCAGGTTGGGGTCGATCTTGTGCAGGCCCTGGGGCTCGCCGGTGAAGTAGTCTTGCACGCCAAGGGCGCCACTGACGTGATCGCCCGGCTTGAACGCCGGGTGGTTGGACGCAACCACTTCGCCCACGCCCAGCGCACGCATGACCTGACCCAGGGCCACGGGGGGGATGTAGGACTTGCCTTCGTTCATCCAGCCGCGCATGGCGGGGTCCAGCGACAGGTACAGGTTGCGCACGAGCACCTGGCCTTCGCCAGGTTGTTCGGCGGGTACGCTTTCGAAGGTGAAGTCGTCACGGCGCACTGCGCCGACCGGGCGTTTGGCAAGCAGGAAGCGGCGGTTGGTCTGGGTCATGGCGGGGTCCTTGTGGGCAATGGAAGATGATAGGTGTTCAATCTACCTTGTTGATGTAGGCAGGTCCCTAACATCACTGACAAGCATGGTAGCTCAACCGTTGGTGTGATGATGCTGCCCGGCCTGGCGGTGTCTGACTATGCTCTGAAACCCACCATCCCCTGAGGAGCACGCAATGAGCATGACCTTTTCCGGCCAGGTAGCGCTGGTCACCGGCGGCGCTGCCGGCATAGGCCGGGCGACGGCCCTGGCGTTCGCCCATGAGGGCCTGAAGGTGGTGGTGGCCGACCTCGACCCGCTGGGTGGCGAGGCGACGGTGGCGCAGATTCACGCCGCAGGTGGCGAGGCCTTGTTCATCGCCTGTGACGTTACCCGCGACGCCGAGGTGCGCCAGTTGCACGAGCGCCTGATCGCTGCATTCGGCCGGCTGGACTATGCCTACAACAACGCCGGCATCGAGATTGAGCAACACCGCCTGGCCGAAGGCAGTGAGGCGGAGTTCGATGCCATCATGGGCGTTAACCTGAAGGGCGTGTGGCTGTGCATGAAGTACCAGCTGCCCTTGCTGCTGGCCCAAGGCGGTGGGGCGATCGTCAATACCGCGTCGGTGGCGGGGCTGGGTGCGGCGCCAAAGATGAGTATTTACAGCGCCTCCAAGCACGCAGTGATAGGCCTGACCAAGTCGGCGGCCATCGAATACGCCAAGAAGGGCATCCGTGTGAATGCCGTGTGCCCGGCGGTAATCGATACCGACATGTTCCGCCGCGCCTACGAGGCAGACCCACGCAAAGCCGAGTTCGCCGCCGCCATGCACCCGGTAGGTCGCATTGGCAAGGTCGAGGAAATTGCCAGCGCCGTGCTGTACCTGTGCAGCGACGGCGCAGCGTTTACCACCGGGCATTGCCTGACGGTGGATGGTGGGGCTACGGCGATCTGAGCCAGGTGCGCACCCATGTCGCCTCTGGGCAGTATTCGCGGGTCCAGGCCTTTAACCGGTATGCAGGGCGACCTCTGCCAAGCTGAAAACGACACGCTCATGGCTATTTGACACTATTCTGACGCCAGGCCCTTGTTCATCGGCGGGCAACGTTGCCACCCTTGGCCTTCGGGATCACCTCGCACGCAGAAGGGGAATCGGCGATGGGCGCGAGCAAGCACGGTGTGCTGGCCAACCTGGGCATGGCCCGCAAACTCGGCCTGGGCTTTGCCTTGGTGCTGGTGCTGACCCTGGCGGTGGCGGCCATCGGCATCGCCGCGCTGGCCAGCGTTGGCCAGCGCTTCGACAGTTTGCGCCAACTGGCACAGTTCAATACCGACCTGCTGCGCTTGCGTCAGCATGAGCAGGCATTTGCCCTGCGCTCCGATATTCAGCAGGCCGAGGCCTTGCGCAGTGGCCTGCAGGGCTTGGCCGAGCGCGCCCGTGGCCTGCCGGCGTTGGTGGCCGCAGAAACTGACCTGGCGGCCTACGGCCAGGCGTTCGAGGCTTTCGTAGCCGCGGTGCAGGCCAAGGAGCTGGCGCTGGACATGGCCAGCTGGTCGGTGTCCAGCGTTGCCAATAACCTTGATGTGCTGCAGGCCGGCCTGGCCGATGACGGCGTCTATACCCTCAAGCAGTCCCAGGGCCAGCAGGGGGGCGAGTTTCTTGAGCAGGCTGCGCAGGTGGCACAGGTATCGCGGCTGATGTTGCAGGCCATGGACGAAGCGCGCGTACGCCTGGAAAAAAGCCGCAAGGGCGAAGAGGGCGTGAGCCAGGCGCGCATTGCCCAGACAGTGGAGGCTGCCAGCCTGGTTGGTCAGTTGCAGGGCACGGTCAGTGATGCCGGCTACCAGAGCGTGCTGGGCGAAGTGGCGGGGCACATTGGCAGCTTCTCGGAAAAACTCAATGAATATACCGACCAGCTGGCCCGTGAGCAGGGGCTCAAAGCCCAGTTGCAGGCCAGTGCCGAGCAGGTCACCGGGAGGGTCGACCAGGCCTACCTGACCCAGCAGCAGGCCCTGCAGGCCGAGCTGCAACGCAATGCTGTGGCCATTGCCTTGGCCACTGCCTTGGCGCTGCTGGTGGGTGTACTGGCTGCCTGGCTGATCACTCGCGCGGTCGTCGGCCCGCTCAAGCATGTCATCGGCCGCGCCCAGCGCATTGCGGCTGGCGAGCTTGGCTTTGACGCCCAGCCACCGCGGCGCGACGAGGTGGGGCAGTTGATGCAGGCCATGCAGCAGATGGCGGCGGGCCTGTCGGGCATTGTCAGTGGGTTGCAGCAAGGTATCGAACAACTGGCTGGCAGCGCCCAGGCGTTGTCGGCCGTGACCGAGCAGACCAACCGTGAGGTGGGCAGCCAGAAGGAGGAAACCGAGCAGGTGGCCACCGCCATGCAGCAGATGACGGCCACTGTGCACGATGTGGCGCGCAATGCCGAGCAAGCGGCGCAGGCCGCCCAGGCGGCGGACGACAAGGTCGGCTCGGGGCAGCAGGTGGTGCGTCAGAGCATGCAGCGCATCGAGCAGTTGGCGTCGGCAGCGGAAACGGCCAGCGCCGGCATCGACAGCCTCAGTGCCGAAATCCACACCATCGGCGACGTGCTCGAAGTGATCAAAAGCGTGGCCGAGCAGACCAACCTGCTGGCGCTGAATGCCGCCATCGAGGCCGCCCGCGCTGGCGAGCAGGGGCGTGGTTTTGCCGTGGTGGCCGATGAGGTGCGTGCGTTGGCGCGGCGTACGCGGCAGTCTACCGAGCAGATCGAGGCACTGGTTGCCAGCCTGCGCGGCAATGCCCAGCAGTCGGTGGCGCAGATCCGTGGCAGCACCGAGCTGGTGCGGTTGGCGGTGGCCGATGCGCTGCACACCGAGAGCGCGTTGGGCAGCATTGCTGCTGCGGTTTCGTTGATCCAGCAGATGAACCAGCAGATTGCTGCGGCGGCCGAGCAGCAGAGCTCGGTGGCGGAAGAGATCAGCCGCAGTGTCACGCAGATTCGCGGCAGTGCGGATCAGGCGGCGCTGGCAATGCAGGACAATGCCCGGTCGAGTGTGGAACTGGCGCAGTTAGGCATTGATTTGAAGGGGATGGTGGGGCATTTCAGGTTGTGATTCAGCAGGCTTTGTGAATACGGTCTTTGTGGGAGCGGCCTTGTGTCGCGAAAGGGCCGCTCCCACATTTAGTTGCAGTCAGGCCTTGCGCGGGTTGAGGATCATCAAGGCCAGCACCCCCGCCACAATCCCCCAGAACGCCGAGCCAATCGAGAACAACGTAAGTCCTGAAGCCGTGACCATGAAGGTAATCACTGCCGCCTCCCGCTCGCGCGCCTCGCTCATGGCCACGGTCAGCCCGTTCATGATCGAGCCGAACAGCGCCAGGGCGGCAATCGACAGCACCAGCTCTTTCGGCAACGCTGCAAACAGCGCCGCCAAGGTCGCCCCGAACACCCCGGCGATGCCGTAGAAAATCCCGCACCATACCGCTGCGGTGTAGCGTTTGCCTGGGTCTTCATGGGCGTGTGGCCCGGTGCAGATCGCCGCGCTGATCGCCGCCAGGTTGACCCCGTGCGAACCGAATGGCGCCAGCAACAGTGAGGCAAAGCCGGTGGCTGAAATCAGCGGCGAGGCCGGTACCTGATAGCCGTCGGCACGCAGCACGGCGACGCCGGGCATGTTCTGCGAGGTCATGGCCACCACGAACAGCGGAATGCCAATGCTGATGGTCGCCGCCAGCGAGAAGCTTGGTGTGGTCCACACCGGCTTGGCCACCTCCAGGTGGAAGCCGCTGAAGTCCAGCAGGCCCAGGGCGCCGGACAATGCCGTGCCCACCAGCAACGCCGCCAGCACGCAGTAACGCGGCGACAGGCGCTTGACCAGCAGGTAGCTGAAGAACATGCCCAGCACCAGCAATGTGCGATGCTGCGCCGCAACAAAAATTTCGCTACCGATCTTGAACAGGATACCCGCCAGCAACGCCGAGGCCAGCGAAGCCGGAATCCGTTTGACCAGGCGCTCGAAGCTGCCGGTGAGGCCGCAGAGGAGTACCAGCACGGCACAGGTGATGTAGGCACCAATGGCCTCGCCATAGCTCACACCGCCCAGGCTGGTGATCAGCAAGGCGGCACCGGGGGTAGACCAGGCAATGGTGATCGGGGTGCGGTAGCGCAGCGACAGGCCGATGCTGCAGACCGCCATGCCGATCGACAGCGCCCAGATCCAAGAGGAGATCTGCGCGGTGGTCAGCCCGGCTGCCTGGCCGGCCTGGAACATCAATACCAGCGAACTGGTATAGCCGGTGAGCATGGCGATGAAGCCGGCGACCACCGCCGACGGGGAAGTGTCTGCCAGGGGCCGCAGGCGTGCGGAAGTGGCATCGGTCATGAACAAAGTCCTTGTAAAGGTGTAAGCAGTTTTTTCAGACTACAGCGAGCAAGATTGATCCTTGCCATACAGCGGCCATTGCTTTTAGCCGTACAGTCACCAACTATTGGGCGCAATTGCAAAACTGCTTGGAAGGGGAGGGGCGATGTACAAGGTCTATGGCGACTACCAGTCGGGCAACTGCTACAAGGTCAAGCTGATGTTGAGCCTGCTGGGCCGGCCGTATGAATGGCACCCGGTGGACATCCTCAAGGGCGAGACCGAAACGCCTGAGTTTCTGGCGATGAACCCCAACGGCAAGGTGCCCGTGCTGGAGCTGGAAGACGGCAGCTACCTGTGGGAATCCAATGCCATTCTCAACTTCCTGGCCGATGGCAGCGAGTTCCTGCCCAGCGAACCGCGCCTGCGCACGCAGGTGTTGCAGTGGCAGTTCTTCGAGCAGTACAGCCATGAGCCGTACATTGCCGTGGCGCGCTTCATCCAGTTCTACCTGGGGCTGCCGGATGAACGGGTGGATGAGTACCGCAAGCTGCACAAGGGCGGCTACAAGGCACTGAGGGTGATGGAGCGACAGCTGCAGATGACGCCTTACCTGGTGGGTGAGCAGTACTCCATTGCCGATGTGGCGCTGTACGCCTACACCCATGTGGCGCAGCAGGGCGGGTTCGACCTGGCCGATTACCCGGCGGTACAGGCCTGGCTGGAGCGGGTCAGCAGCCACCCGCGGCATGTGCCGATGGTGGGTTGATTGTCAGCCTGTGCTGGCCCTATCGCCGGCAAGCCAGCTCCCACAGGGACCCCACAATATTCAGCCCTGTGATTAACCTGTGGGAGCTGGCTTGCCGGCGATAGGGCCGATACGGGATGACTAGACGCTATCAGGCCGAGGCAAAACGCTCATCCAGGTAGGCAACGATGGCCTTGGACTCATACATCCAGGTCACCTTGCCGGCTTCTTCAATGCGCAGGCACGGCACCTTCACCCGGCCGCCACCTTCCTGCAGGGCCTGGCGGTGCACCGGGTCATTCTTTGCATCGCGCAGCGCCACCGGCACATTCAGCCGGTGCAGGGTGCGGCGGGTCTTTACGCAGAACGGGCAGGCATGGAACTGGTACAGCGCCAGGCCCTTGGCCGCTTGCTCGACGCGGGCCTGGGCAGCGGCGTCGCGCTTGCGCTTGGCTGGGCGGCTGATCCAGTCACCGAACACGATGAGCTGGCCGAGGCCAACCCGCAGGGCTTTGACGATCATGGGCAACTCCTGAAATGCAAAAGCCGACCCGGCTGGGTCGGCTTGGGGTCAGCAGCCAATCACTTGATCAGGCTGAGGAACTCGCTGCGGGTGGCGGCGTTGTCGCGGAACTCACCCAGCATCACCGAGGTGATCATGGTCGAGTTCTGCTTTTCGACACCGCGCATCATCATGCACATGTGCTTGGCCTCGACCACCACGGCCACACCGGCGGCACCGGTGACCTGCTGCACGGCTTCGGCGATCTGGCGGCTGAGGTTTTCCTGGATCTGCAGGCGGCGGGCATACATGTCGACGATGCGCGCTACTTTCGACAGGCCCAGTACCTTGCCCTTGGGCAGGTAGGCCACGTGTGCCTTGCCGATGAACGGCAGCATGTGGTGTTCGCACATCGAATACAGCTCGATGTCCCGGACCAGCACCATTTCGCTGTTGTCAGAGCTGAACAGCGCGTTGTTGGTGACTTCTTCCAGTGTTTGCTCATAACCGCGGCAAAGGTACTTCATCGCCTTTGCAGCCCGCTTGGGCGTGTCGAGCAGGCCCTCACGGGAGACGTCCTCGCCAATCTGGCTGAGGATCTCGGTGTAGTTCTGTTCCAGGGACATGGATCTACCTGTGGGAAAAAATCGCAAAAACGAAGGTTACGGCGGTGAGGGCGGCGCTGCAAGCGCGGCGTTACTCGTCGCGGCCTTCGAGCATGGTTCGCTTGAGCATGACATACACCGCGCCGGTGCCGCCGTGGCGGGCGCTGCACGAGGCAAAACCGAGCACTTGCGGGTGCTGGCGCAGCCAGGTGTTGACGTGGCTTTTGATCATCGGGCGCTTGCCGTCCAGACGTGCCGCCTTGCCGTGGGTAACCCTTACGCAGCGCACTTCCAGTCCGGTGGCTTCGGCGATGAAGTCCCACAGGGTTTCGCGGGCCTTTTCCACGGTCATGCCGTGCAGGTCGAGGCTGCCCTCGAACGGGATCTGGCCCAGCTTCAGCTTGCGCAACTGGCCTTCCTGAACGCCGTCGCGGCGCCACATAAGCTCGTCTTCGGCGCCAACGTCGATGACGAACAGGTCGGACATACCGTCGATTACCAAGGCCTTGTCACTGCGCACGGTCGCTGCCTGGCGCAGACCGGCCAGCTTCTGGCGGTCGGCCTTGGGCTTGCCGACTTCGGCGCGGTCGTGGCGGATTGGCTTCACGCCACGCACTTCGGCCTTGAACAGGGAAAAATCGTCGTCTTGCATGATGCCTCCACGTGGGCGGCGTAGTTTACGCGACTGTGGGGCCGTGTGCAGCCTGTGCGGGCCCTATCGCCGGCAAGCCAGCGCCCACAGGTACTGCACAACACTCAGGCCTGTGGTAATCCTGTGAGAGCTGGCTTGCCGGCGATAGGGCCAGTGCAGGATTCAGTCGTGCTTTTTCATCAGGTGCGGCGACAGGTTCAATTCCCGCCCGCGACGCAAGCGAATACGGCTGCGCCGCCAGAAGCGCACCCCCAGCCACAGCAGCAACAAGCCAGCCACGGTAAGGATGCTGGACAGCGGCTTGTTGGTGTTGAGTTCTTGCAGGGCAGGGTAGTTGCCCAGCAAACCGGCGACGCCGGCCATGGCCAGCAGCACGCCCAGGGTCGCCAGCAGCGCCGACAGGCCGGCCGCCAGGCGGGCGCCCCAATTGCGCGGCTGGCGCGGGCGCAGGCGCTTGGCGTCGAAACTGCCTTTAAGCTTCATTCCGCTCTCCTCTGTGGATATCCGGAATTCGACCTGCCGCCGCCCATCGGGTTCCGCCCGGCTGCCGGGCGGTAGTGCCCAGCCGCTCAGATCAGGCTGGCGGTGGGGGCCACGCAAGCGAAGTTGTCAGCCATCACGGCCATTTCGCACTGGTGAATCTGCGCGGCCGGGATGACGCCATCCTTGAAGGCCAGGTCACGGGTTGCCGAGGCGTCTTCCACCAGGGTGCACCGGTAACCATAGTCCTTGGCGCGGCGCACGGTGGTGCTGACGCTGGAATGGCTCATGAAACCACAGACGATCAGGTCCAGGTGGCCCAGCGCCTGCAGCGTTTCGTGCAGTTGGGTGTTCTTGAATGCGTTGGGCATGCGTTTTTCGATGACGATTTCGCCTTCGAGCGGCTCCAGCCCCGGAATGAACTGGCCGGCAGGCCCCTGTGGGTCGAAGCGGCCACCGACAGTGCCCAGGTGGCGAACATGGATGATCGGACGGCCGCTTTTACGGGCGGCGTCGAGCAACCTGGCGATGTTGGCCACGGCCTCGTCCATGCCCGACAGCTGCAGGGGTCCACTGAGGTACTCCTTTTGTGCATCGATGATGATCAGGCTGGCGTGGCTCAGCTTGGCCGGCGGGTAGTCGCGGCCAGTGAGGCGGAACATCGTGGTTGGAACGGACATCAAGGGCTCCTTGGAAGGGCTTTTGTATACCTATTGTCCCCTGCCTTGACGCCAATGGGAATGGTTGACAACGCAAGCGGCGTGGTTACTGGCCTCTGGCTAGCCACTGGTCACGGCAAACGAACAAATGTGCGGGTGGGGCTGTTAGACTTTTGGCCGGTCTGAAATAGGAGTACCCCGTGATCACATCCCGTCTGCGCACGCTGCGCGACTACATCCGCTGGGCGGTCAGCCGCTTCCACGAGCACGACCTGTTCTTCGGCCACGGTGCCGACAACGCTTGGGACGAGGCCCGCATGCTGGTGCTGGGTGCTGTGCACCTGCCATGGGAGGTGGCCGACAGCTACCTGGACTGCATGCTCGAGGACGACGAGCGGGTACGCCTGCAGCATTTGCTCAAACGCCGGATCGAAGAGCGGGTGCCGGCTGCCTACCTGTTGGGCGAAGCGTGGTTCTGCGGCATGGCGTTCATCGTTGACGAGCGCGTGCTGGTGCCGCGCTCGCCCATTGGCGAGCTGATCGAAAAACGCTTCGAACCGTGGCTGGCGAGCGAGCCGGCACGCATTCTTGACCTGTGCACGGGGTCGGGCTGTATTGGTATCGTCGCCGCCGACGTGTTCCCCGAGGCAGAGGTGGTGCTGGCCGACCTGTCGTTCGAGGCCCTTGAAGTGGCCAACCAGAATATCGAGCGCCATGGCCTGGATGGCCGCGTGTATACCGTGCAGGGCGATGGTTTTGGCGGCTTGCCGGGGCAGCGTTTCGACCTGATCCTGTCCAACCCGCCGTACGTCGATGCCGAAGACTTCGACGACATGCCGGCCGAGTATCACCACGAGCCCGAACTGGGCCTGGCCTGCGGCAACGACGGCCTGGACCTGGTACGGCGCATGCTGGCCGAAGCGGCAGACCACCTGACCGACAAGGGCCTGCTGATTGTTGAAGTGGGCAACAGCCAGGTGCATGTCGAGGCGTTGTACCCAGAAGTGGACTTTGCCTGGCTGGAGTTCGAGCGTGGCGGGCATGGGGTGTTCATGCTCACCGCCGAGCAGTGCCGCCAGCATCAGGAGTTGTTCAAAGCCCGCGTTTAGGCTATTTGGGGCTGCTTTGCAGCCCATCGCGACACAAGGCCGCTCCCACAGATTGATCGCGATACCTTGTGGGAGCGGCCTTGTGTCGCGATGGGCCGCAAAGCGGCCCTAATATCCACCCGCTGGCGCGGTGTCAGCGGGTTGCTATCCAGATCAACAACCCCGCCTGAAACACCGCAAACGCCACCAGGCAGGTGATGGTGAAGCGCAGCCCGCTGTCCTCGCGGTGGTACTTGGCCACCCGTTCATCGCGCTCGCGCAGTTGCCCCTCCATCTCTTGCAACTGCTGGTCCGCCTGCTGCAGCAGGTTGGCGGCGTCCAGAATCTCCACTCGCTGCAGGCGCTCGTTGCTCCAAGCGGCCTTCAGCTGGCCTACGGTCATGTCCACGGTCCGGCCCTTCAGGTGCTGGCCGTCCTCGTACTCCACTTCGATCCCCACCCCGCGCAAGCATTGGTCACGGCGCAGGCGTGAGTCCTCGCTCAGAGCGTCCTTGCTCGGCAGCGCCATGCCTGGCACCCGGTAGTGCGGCCACTTGCGCTGCAGCCATTGCGCGGCCTGGGCGAGCATGAAGCGGCCAATGCCACGGTTTACCGGTTCCAGTTGCAGGCCGTGTTCACTGCCAATGCGCACAAGGCGCTCGGTATGGTCTACGCGGATGTCCAGGCGGTTCTGCTCTTTGTGCACCTTTTGCCCAGGCAGCTGGATTTCCATGCGTAGCAAGCTGTGGGCCTTGTCGTGGCGCTCGGCATAGCCGAACTGCACAAAGCGTAGCGGCCGTGCGCCGGTGCTGCGGTCGGTGGGCAGCGCGGCCAGGCGCAGCAGCTGGAAGTGTTCTGTGGCCAGTTCTGCCCAAGGCAGGGCAGGGTTTTCCTGGGATTCTTCGGCCGGCTCTGCGGCGGCGGGGGCGGTAGTCATCAGGCTTGTCCTCGGCTATGCCTGCTGTATCGGCAGGCTTGCCGCGGACCTGAGCTCGTTTACCTCATGCCGAAGGCAAATGCTGGATGAACGTCACAATGCGCTCACCCAGCTCGCGCGCCAGCGGCAGCTCGGGGTTGAGGTAGCTGTCGCGCTGCTGGCTCATGTCCCTGGGGCTGATGCGCAGCATGTGGTTCATGCCGTCGATCAGCACAAGCTGTGCATCCGGCTTGGCCGCCTTGAGCCGTTCGGCGTCGGCCACGTCCACCTGCACGTCGTTGCGCCCCTGCACGATCAATGCGGGCATGGGCAGGCGGGCAAAGGCTGCCGCCGGGTTCTGCTGGAACAGCGAGATCAGGTAGGGCTGAACGCTGGGGCGGAACACCTGGCGCAGCGGCGCGGGTACTTCCAGGCTGGTTTGCCCGGCCTGCAGGCGGTCGAGCAGGGCGCTGCCACTGGCCAGTTGCGCCGGTGGCAGCCGCTTGGCCAGTTGCTCGCGCAGCACGTCGGCCAGCGGCCGGCCACTGCCGGCCAGGGTGATCACCGCGCTGGCGCCGGCCTGTTCTGCAGCCAGGCTTGCAATCAGCGCACCTTCGCTATGCCCAACCAGGATCAGCGGGCCGAAGCGCGGGTCAGCCTTGAGCTTGTGGCTCCAGGCGACCACATCGGCCACGTAGCGCTCCACGCTGAGGTTGCGCTCATCAGGCGTGGCCGGCTGGCTGGCAGCCACTCCACGCTTGTCGTAGCGCACGCTTGCAATGTGCTCGTTGGCCAGTAGCAAAGCCAGGCGTTTGAGGTTGTCGACCCGGCCCGACGCCGGGTTGTTGCCGTCGCGGTCGGTGGGGCCGGAGCCGGCGATAATCAGTACCACCGGCGGCGGGGAGGCCTGTTGTGGCAGCAGCAGGCTGCCGTGCAGCACGCCTTGGCCGGTGTCCAGGTCGATCGGGCGTTGCAGCACGGTGGGGGCAGCGGCCTGGGCCAGGCCGGTGCACAGCAGTAAGAGCAAGGCGACGAGGCGCGACATCATGCGGTACTACATGGGGAGATGCAGCTTTGACCCAATGTTTGCGGGAAGGTTCTCGGGTAGTGTGTTGCAGGATCGGCCCCATCGCTGGCTTGCCGGCGATAGGGCCAGTACAGACAACCAATCCATCTGTATACTGCCGCTTTCGTCCATTTCAGGCAGAACTCGCGGAGCGCCCATGTCCGGCAATACCTACGGCAAGCTGTTCACTGTCACCACCGCTGGCGAAAGCCATGGCCCGGCGTTGGTCGCCATTGTCGATGGATGCCCACCGGGCCTTGAAATTTCCCTGGCCGACCTGCAGCACGACCTCGACCGGCGCAAGCCTGGCACCAGCCGGCACACCACCCAGCGCCAGGAAGCCGATGAGGTGGAAATCCTCTCCGGCGTGTTCGAAGGCCGCACCACTGGCTGCTCGATCGGCTTGCTGATCCGCAACACCGACCAGAAGTCCAAGGACTACTCGGCCATCAAGGACCTGTTCCGCCCGGCCCACGCCGACTACACCTACCATCACAAATACGGCATCCGCGACTACCGCGGCGGTGGCCGCAGCTCGGCCCGCGAAACCGCCATGCGCGTGGCCGCTGGTGCCATTGCCAAGAAGTACCTGGCCACCCAGGGCATCACCGTACGTGGCTACATGAGCCAGCTGGGTCCGATTGAAATCCCGTTCAAGACCTGGGAATCGGTGGAGCAGAACGCCTTCTTCAGCCCCGACCCGGACAAGGTGCCGGAGCTGGAGGCCTACATGGACCAACTGCGCCGTGACCAGGACTCTGTAGGTGCCAAGATCACAGTGGTCGCCGAGGGTGTGATGCCTGGCCTGGGCGAGCCGATCTTCGACCGCCTCGATGCCGAGCTGGCCCATGCGCTGATGAGCATCAACGCGGTCAAAGGCGTGGAAATCGGCGCCGGCTTCGCCAGCGTGGCCCAGCGCGGTACCGAGCACCGTGACGAGCTGACCCCGCAAGGCTTCCTCAGCAATAACGCAGGCGGCATCCTGGGCGGCATTTCCTCGGGCCAGCCGATCGTTGCCCACCTGGCGCTGAAGCCGACTTCCAGCATCACCACCCCGGGTCGCTCGATCGACATCGACGGCAACCCGGTGGACGTCATCACCAAAGGCCGCCACGACCCGTGCGTGGGCATCCGCGCCACGCCGATCGCCGAGGCGATGATGGCCATCGCGCTGATGGACCACCTGCTGCGCCACCGCGCGCAGAATGCCGATGTGAAGGTAACCACCCCGGTGCTGGGCCAGCTCTGACCGTGTTGCTTGCGCCGGCCCGCTCTTTGCAGCAGCAGCCTCGTGCTGCGAAAGGGCCGGTGCAGCTAGCACACATCTCTATGGCGACATCGGCCCTTTCGCAGCACAAGGCTGCGCCTACAGGGTGGTGCCGGTTCAGACGGTAAATCCATGCAACCCATCCCCTACTGGCGCCTGTCCAGCTTCTACCTGTTCTACTTCGCCCTGCTAGGCTCCACCGCCCCCTTCCTGGCCCTGTACTTCGACCACCTGGGCTTCTCCCCGGCGCGTATCGGCGAGCTGGTGGCCATTCCCATGCTGATGCGCTGCATCGCCCCCAACCTGTGGGGCTGGCTGGGCGACCGTACCGGCCAGCGCTTGTTGATCGTGCGCCTGGGCGCGTTGTCCACCCTGGCCACCTTCGCCCTGATCTTCTTCGGCATAAGCTACGCGTGGCTGGCGCTGGTGATGGCCCTGCACGCGTTCTTCTGGCACGCGGTGCTGCCGCAGTTCGAGGTCATCACCCTGGCCCACCTGCACGGGCAAACGTCGCGCTACAGCCAGGTGCGCCTGTGGGGCTCTATCGGCTTCATCCTCGCGGTGGTTGGCCTGGGCCGCCTGTTCGAATGGCTGAGCCTGGACATCTACCCGGTGGCCCTGGTCACGATCATGGCCGGTATTGTCGCTGCCAGCCTGTGGGTGCCAAACGCCCAGCCGGTGGAGCAGGGCGAGCGCAAAGGCGCCGGCGGCTTCCTGCAGCAGTTGCGGGCCCCGGGGGTGGTCGCGTTCTACGCCTGCGTGGCGCTGATGCAGCTCAGCCATGGGCCGTACTACACCTTCCTTACCCTGCACCTGGAGCACCTGGGTTACAGCCGCAGTGCCATCGGCCTGCTGTGGGCGCTGGGGGTGGTGGCCGAAGTGCTGATGTTCATGGTGATGAGCCGGCTATTTGCGCGCTTCAGTGTGCAACGCGTTTTGCTGGTCAGCTTTTTGCTGGCGGCTTTGCGCTGGTTGCTGCTGGGCAACCTGGCCGAGGCACCGGCCGTGCTGATCTTCGCCCAGCTGCTGCACGCGGCCACCTTCGGTTGCTTTCACGCTGCCAGCATCGCGTTCGTCCAGGCCAGTTTCGGCGCCCGCCAGCAGGGCCAGGGCCAGGCGTTGTACGCGGCGCTGTCGGGCACCGGCGGTGCACTGGGGGCATTATATTCGGGCTACAGCTGGAAACTGCTGGGCCCCACCTTCACCTTTGGTATGGCCAGTGCCGCAGCCTTGGCTGCAGCCGTTATCATTGCCCTTTGTTCGCAACCGACCAGGACCCGCCCCTGATGAGCATTCTCAGCGTTTTTCACCCCGCCAGCCCGGAACTGCCGAACAAGGTGCTGACCCACCACGACGATATCGCCGCGACCCTTGCCGAGCAGGGCGTGCATTTTTCCCATTGCGAGCCTGGCCTGCGGGTGCGGCCTGGCACGGCCGACGGTGAGGCACTGGAGCTCAGCCGTGAGTATCTGGACCAGTTGATGACTGCACACGGCAGCAAAGCCTACGTGTTGTTGAACCGTGACGGTGAAGACGCGCTGCAAGTCGATGTGCGCGATGAGCATGTGCATGAGGCCGACGAGGTGTTTGCCGTGGTCAGCGGGCGGGCGCAGGTTGGCCTGCGGCTGGGCGACTGGGTGTATTCGGTGCTGTGCGAGAAGGGTGACCAGCTGGTAGTGCCGGCGGGAACACGGCGCTGGGTAGAACTGGGCGCGACGCCTTTTTGCCTGGCGTTGCGTTTGTATGGCAGCGAGCAGGGCGCGCAAGCGCGATTCACCGGGGATGTGACTGCGCGGGCGTTCATGGGGATTGACGAGCTTTAATTGCTGGGTAGGCCCTATCGCCGGCAAGCCAGCTCCCACAGGTTATGCGCAGGCCTTGAGGCCGACGTGGTCAATGTGGGGGCTGGCTTGCCGGCGATGGGGCCACTAGCAACACCACCAAGCTCAGCGATAGGTCGGCAGGGCAAACCGTTGCTGGCTCTGCAGCATGGTAATCACTGGCAACTCGCTGGCCTGTTCAGCCAGGTCACGGCGGATGGCGCTGATCGCCCAGGACAGTTGCTCTGCGTTGTGCAGCTGCGCATAGGTCAGCACCCGGCGGGTGACTTTGTTGTCAGCGGCACGCAGGGTCAACAGTACGCCGCCATCAGGGCGTGCCTGGGTGGTCACCTGATAGGCCGAAAATACCGAGACGAACTTTTGCTGGATGAGGTCCATATCAACTCCTGGCTAGTGTGGCAGACATGAGTTGATGATTGCAGCGACCGTGCCAGAACTTGATTTCAGAAAAAACCCAGTAAAAACAGTCAATTAATAGGTATTTGAAGAAGCGGTGCCGTGCAGGTTGCATGGTCGTGCATTTTGCACAGTGCATTTTGCACGGGTCCGGCTTTAGCTATTGGCCCTATAGAATCTGAACCTTTGACCACAATGGCGTGCCTGACAAACACTTGGGCAATCATTTATGCCAGGAGGTTCCCGATGTCCAGCCACACCGCGCCAGCCACAATGACCGACGACGAAACTGCTGCGTTCGCCGAGCAAGTGTTCGAACGTGCCCGCCAGGGGGATGCTGAAATGCTTGGTCGCCTGCTTGCCAGCGGCCTGCCGGCCAACCTGCGTAACCACAAAGGCGATACCCTGCTGATGCTGGCCAGCTACCACGGCCACCACGACGCGGTGCGCGTGCTCCTGGCGCAGGGCGCCGACCCGCTGATTGCCAACGACAACGGCCAGTTGCCGATTGCCGGTGCCGCGTTCAAGGGGGATTTGGCGATGATCCGCCTGCTGCTGGAGCACGGCGTGCCAGTCGATGCCGCGGCGCAGGACGGCCGCACCGCATTAATGCTGGCGGCCATGTTCAACCGCAGCGAAATCCTCGAGTACCTGTTGGCCCAAGGCGCCGACCCGACTCGCCAGGATGCCCGCGGCGCCACCGCGCTGATGGCCGCGCAAACCATGGGCGCGGTGGACACAGCCGCACGCTTGCAAACGCTGGCCGGCTAACCGCCCGGGGGCATTTGCGGCTATCCTTGGCGACTTTTCACCCGTCGCAGGCCCCCTTTCATGAAAACTCAGTTGCTCGAATTCATCAGCCTCATTGGCGCCGGCTGCATGCGTGAGGCCGACATCGAGCGCATCGCCGACGAGGCCGCCCAGGCCTACGCCGACCCGGCCGCTTTCCTGGCCGCCAACCCCGACATCAACTACGACGACAGCTTCCCCATCCCGCTGGGCGAATGGGTGGTGCTGGGCAGCTTGCCGGACACCGTAGTGTTCCAGGCTGACAGCTATCAGGACCTGTTCCAGCAGATCAGCGACTCGTTCGACAGCAGCGTGCCGTTCACCCTCAAGCCCAAGCAACTGGCCCGCACCGAGCCACTGACCGCGCTCAACCGCATTCAGGTGCAGATGGGCGCACTGAACAAAGAAGCCGGTGGTTATGTGTTGCTGAACTTCAGCCAGTTGCTGGATGACGAGCTGCAGGTGGTGATGGTGGGGCAGAACGACCTGGCGCGCGTGCTGGAACTGGGTGCAGCGCTGGGCATCAAGGTCGAGCCGGCCCTGGAAGCCCTGAAAGTCGCCGTGCACATCTGATTTCGTCGTTTGCCTCTTCGCGGGCAAGCCCGCGAAGAGGCCGGCACAGGCAACCGCAAAACCTCAGCCCAGCGCGGTATCCAGAAACATCATCACGCCGAAGCCACCCATCAACCCAAGGGTTGCCGCCGTCTGGTGCCCATTGCGGTGGGTTTCGGGGATGACCTCGTGGCTCACCACAAAGATCATCGCCCCCGCCGCCAGCCCCATGCTGATCGGGTAGGCGAGGGCAAAGCCGGTCGAAATCCCCAGCCCGATCACCGCCCCCAGCGGCTCCATCAGCCCAGACCCTATCGCCACCAGCGCGGCTTTCATGTTCGAAAGCCCGGTAGCGCGCAGGGCCAGCGCCACGGCCAGCCCCTCAGGGATGTCCTGGATGGCGATGGCGCTGGTCAGCGGCAGGCCGATGTTCATGTCGCCATTGGCGAAGCTCACGCCAATCGCCATGCCTTCGGGCAGGTTGTGCAATGTGATCGCCAGCACGAACAGCCATACCCGGCTGATACGCTCGGCCTCGGGGCCGCATGGGCCGGTGCTTTCGTGCTCGTGCGGGGTGAACCGGTCCAGGCCCAGCATCAGCAATACGCCCAGCGCCATGCCCAGCACTACGGTAAAGGCCGCAGCCGGGCCGTTGCCGGTGATCTCGCGGGCGGCGTCCAGGCCCGGCAGAATCAGTGAAAACGAACTGGCCGCCAGCATCATGCCGGCGGCAAAGCCAAGCATCACGTCCTGGGTGCGGGCGCTGACATCGCGCAGCACTACCGCCAGCACTGCACCCAACGCGGTGGCGCCAAAGCCGGACAACCCGCCTAGCACGGCCAGGTGCAGGTTATCGGCATGGTCGCCGTTCACCGCGTTCCAGAAGCTGGCCACCAGCAGTGCGATCACTGCCAGCAGGCTCAGCCCCAGGCCGGCGCTGAGCCAAGGGGTGTGGGCCACCTGCTGACGCCAGGCGTGCAGCAGTGAAAGTGGGGCGGCGCTTTGGCTGTGTGCGGGGGGCATGCGAACCTCGAATCAGTTATTGCAGTCAGTCTACTCAGGGACCTGTGCCAACGGCCAAGGATTCCCTTCTATTGGTGCGATAGCTGGCTATGCTGTGCAGCAAAGCCTCTGGACAGGAGTTTAGGCATGGGGTCTACCTTCAACAGCCTCGTCGGGCTGATCATTCTGGCGCTGGATATCTGGGCCATCCTCAATGTCATCAAGAGTGGCAGCGAGGTGGGTGTCAAAGTGTTGTGGATCTTGCTGATCGCACTGTTGCCGGTGGTAGGGCTGGTGATCTGGGCAATTGCCGGGCCGCGGGGGAACGTGCGCATCTGAACGCCTGTGCCGGCCTTTTCGCGGGCTCGCCCGCTCCCACAGGTACTGCGCCGCTCTCAAGAGTTGTGGGGCTCCTGTGGGAGCGGGCAAGCCCGCGAAGAGGCCGGCACAGACAAAAGCCGCAACATCCCAGTGACAAAATTTTCACATTGGTTTAAACAGAATCCGCACCCGCACAATGCTGCGTTGGTCTAGCGCCATCGCCTCTTCGCAAACCGCAATCCTAGGACCTCCCCATTCATGGCTAACACGGACGCCTTGAAGCAACAGGGCGCGCGAACGTCGTTTTCGCCGACCCTGAAATCCCACCTGGCCTACACGCTGCTCAGCGGGCTGGTGATCATGCTGATGCTCAGCCTGGTGCGCCTGGCGCTGCTGGTCTACAACAGCGACATGATCGGTGATACCCCGTATTCCACCGTTGCCGAAGGCTTCCTCAACGGCTTGCGCTTCGACCTGCGCGTGGTGGTGTACCTCAGCATCCCGCTGCTGCTGGCCATCCTAAGCCCTTGGGCAATGGCCCGGCGTGGGGTGTTCCGCTTCTGGCTGACCCTTGCCTCGAGCGTGGTAATGTTCCTCGGCCTGATGGAGATGGACTTCTACCGCGAGTTCCACCAGCGCCTTAACGGCCTGGTGTTCCAGTACATCAAGGAAGACCCGAAAACCGTCATGAGCATGCTCTGGTACGGTTTCCCGGTGGTGCGCTACCTGCTGGCCTGGGCCTTCGGTACCTGGCTGCTGAGCCTGCTGTTCAAGGGCATCGACCGCGCGACCCGTGGCGAAGGCCTGCACCGGGTTGCCCCATGGTACAACCGCCTGGCGGTGTTCATGGTGATTCTGCTGGTGGCCGTGGTCGCTGCCCGTGGCACCCTGCGCCAAGGCCCGCCAATGCGCTGGGGTGATGCGTTTACCACTGACTCCAACTTCGTCAACCAGTTAGGCCTGAACGGCACCCTGACCCTGATCGACGCTGCCAAGAGCCGCTTCGGCGAAGACCGCGCCAACATCTGGAAGCCGGTACTGGAGCAGAACGTGGCCACGCAAAGCGTGCGCGAGCAACTGCTGACGGCACACGACACCCTGGTCGATGCCGACGAGGCTGCCATCCGCCGCGACTTCGTGCCGCCGGCCGAGCGCACCCTGCCGATCAAGAACGTGGTGGTGATCCTGATGGAAAGCTTCGCCGGCCACTCGGTAGGCGCACTGGGCAGCCCCAACAACATTACCCCGTACTTCGACAAGCTGGCCAAAGAAGGCCTGCTATTCGACCGCTTCTTCTCCAACGGCACCCATACCCATCAAGGTATGTTCGCCACCATGGCCTGCTTCCCCAACCTGCCAGGCTTCGAATACCTGATGCAGACCCCGGAAGGCGGCCACAAGCTGTCGGGCCTGCCGGCACTGCTGAGCGCCCGTGATTACGACGACGTGTACGTCTACAACGGCGATTTTGCCTGGGACAACCAGTCCGGGTTCTTCGGCAACCAGGGCATGACCACCTTCATTGGCCGTAACGACTTCGTCAACCCGGTGTTCTCCGACCCGACCTGGGGCGTGTCCGACCAGGACATGTTCGACCGCGGCAACGAGGAGCTGGCCAAGCACGACGGCAAGAAACCGATCTACGCGCTGCTGCAGACGCTTTCCAACCACACCCCATACGCGCTGCCCAAAGACCTGCCGGTCGAGAAGGTCACCGGGCAAGGCCGCCTGGACGAGCACCTCACTGCCATGCGCTATTCGGACTGGGCGCTGGGCCAGTTCTTCGAGAAGGCGCGTAAAGAGCCATACTTCAAGGAAACCCTGTTCGTCATCGTCGGCGACCATGGCTTTGGCAACCACCAGCAAGTCACCGAACTGGACCTGGGCCGTTTCAACGTGCCGCTGCTGCTGATTGCCCCGGGCATTCAGGAGAAGTTTGGTGCGGTGAACCACACCGTGGGCACCCAGGTCGACATCGTGCCGACCATCATGGGCCGCCTGGGTGGCAAGGCCCGCCACCAGTGCTGGGGGCGTGATCTGCTCAACCTGCCTGAGGGTGACCAGGGCGTGGGCATGATCAAGCCGTCGGGCAGCGAGCAGATCGTCGGCCTGGTGCAAGGCGACCGCATCCTGATCGAGTCCAAGGACATGACCCCGCGCATGTACCGCTATCAGTTGGGCAGCGAGTTCAAGGCCGAACTGATTGAAAGCCCGGACCAGCCAGAAATGCTGAAAAAGCTGGAAGCGTATATCCAGACGGCGACCAAGAGCCTGCTGGATAACACCGCCGGTGTCGTGCACGGCACGCCGAAGTAAGGCTGCAAAAGGGGCCGCTTTGCGGCCCTTTCGCGGGGCAAGCCCGCTCCCACAGGGATATCATCGCAATCCCGCCGTTGATATCTCTATGGGAGCGGGCTTGCCCCACGAAGAGGCCCTCACAGACTGAACATTCTCCCGGCCCCAAGGTCAGTTGATCAGGCATCACACCGTGGTGTATCTGGATTGGGAGGACTTGTTCAATGAAAGAGTGGGAAGTCATCTTTGCCGATCAAAAAGGCGAACCGTCCACCCTGATGCTGCGGACCGAGCACCGTCCCAGCGAGGAGGAAGCCGCGCGGGCCATCCGTTCGCAGCTGTTCCCGGTGATGGACGAGCTGGACCTCAACGACTTCCAGGACCGCACCATTTCCCCGACCGCCCGCTGGCTCAAGGAGCATAGCGGGGTGACCATCACCAGTATTCACGAAGCGCCCTGACCCACACGTTTGCGTGGTGCCTGTTCAAGCGCTACGATGATGAAAGGTGCCTGCCATTCTGCGGGTAGGCGCCGTTTCAATTCGCGTCTTGCATCAGCTCGAACTGCTCGGCCATTGATTGCCGGCAGGTGCGTAGTGCACGGAAAGTCTATCCATTGCGTTATTCAGGAGGACGATTCATGAGCAGCCAGAACGACGATATCAGCAGCAACGTCCTGCGCCAGATGAAGGCAGGCGGTTTCGACTTCACCCAGATTCACCCCATCGAGTTCTATGCCGTATTCCCCGATGAAGCAGGTGCCCGCCGCGCCGCCGGGCAGTTTCGTGGCGAATCGCTCAATGCCCAGGTGAAAGAGCTGGGCGACGGTGCCTGGCACCTGGAACTGAGCAAGGTCATGTATGCGACCTATGGCGGGATTGGCGACTTTGAAGAGGCGTTCGAGCAGTTGGTGACACCTTATGGGGGGGAGGTGGAAGGGTGGGGAGTCAAGCACGAACGGCAGACTGCCTGAAGGTTTTCCGTTGCCTTCTTCGCGGGTGAAGCCGCGAAGAAGCCCTCAAGGCTTGCGCCCAGCCATATGCCCCAGATAAGCCAGCAACGCATCCAGGTCTTGTTCACTCAGCACGTTTTCAGCAAACCCCGGCATCTTTGCCTGCGGCCACTGCCTTAGGCTTTGCGGGTTGCGAATCAATTGGCGCAGATAACCCGGCTGGAAATACTCGGTCGGGTTGTGCGGCATGTTCAAATCCGGCCCCATTTGCGCATCCCCCGCACCGTTAAGGCGGTGGCACGCCATGCAGTTCTGCTGAAACAAGGCAAAGCCCTGGCGCACCGGGCTATCGGCTGGCAACTTCGGATCGGGCAGCAAGGCCGGGAAGCGCGTCTCGACAGCGTCCAGTTTACGAAGGGTGGAAATCTGGAACGGCCACTGCTCCGGGCGAATGCCGCTCGCTTGCGGCTGAGTCCACACCAGGTAGAACGGCCCCGCGCTGGGTTTGCCCTTGCCCAATGCCGGCCACGGTTTGTCGGGGTCCTCTATGGCCAACCAGGCCCGTGCCGGCCCTTGCTGTAGCAGCGGTGCGGCGGGCATTTCGGCGGCAAAGCCATCCCGTGCCACGGCCTGCAGGTGATCCGCGGGGCTTACGCCTTCCAGCAGCGTGGCCAATGGCACCGCCCGATAGTGCATGGGGCGTTTGTATGACACATCCTGATCGACGCTGATATCCCGGGCCTGCGGGTGGCCGAGCAGTTCGGCGCTGCTCCACTGGCGCGCGCTGGCGCCCAGCTCAAGGTGCAGTTGCGCCGCCGACAGCGGCAGGCTCAGGAACAACGCAAACAGTGCAAGGCAGTGGCGCATGGGTAATCTCCGACCATCAAGGCCGGCAGGTTACCTGTGCACTGCCCGTTGGCGCCACCGCCAGGGTCAGCCGAACAAACGTGTCAGGTTCGGCAATATCAACAGCAATGTCGTGGCAAAGAGAATGAGCCCAGCTTGGCGAATTTTTGATTGTCTGAACATGGCGGACCGCCTTCTTGTTGTTATTCCTGAATACCCGTTGGCTTCCTTGTCGCGCTTCGGGTCGATCACAGTGGCGACGCTTGGCGCCTGAACTGCATGCCTCTTGAAAGTGGATATACATCCAACAGTAGGGTGTGTGTGATGCATGTTTGAGAACCCTTTGTTCTAATTGTGTGGTTCATTGATTTCAGTTAGCTATGAGGCCATGTGCCATCTGGCTGGCATGCTCTGACTAGACAGGGGCGCAAGCACAAAGCGGGTACCGACGAAATGTGACCGTTCGTCAGTGCAGCCTACTTGCTTGTACGTGTCTTTCGCGTCAGTCTCTACAGCAGATTCCCACCCATGTCGTTCAGGACTACCCCTATGTCGTTACGCATCTGCATCCTTGAAACCGATGTCCTGCGACCGGAGTTGACGGCGCAGTACCAGGGCTATGGCAGGATGTTCGAGCAGCTTTTCTCGCGTCAGCCGATTGCCGCCGAATTTCGTGTCTACAACGTGATGCACGGCGACTATCCCGCCGAGAATGAAGTGTTCGATGCCTACCTTGTGACGGGCAGCAAGGCCGATTCGTTCGGTACAGATGCCTGGATCCAGACGCTCAAGGCCTACTTGCTGAAGCTTTACGAGCGTGGCGAGAAGCTGCTGGGGGTGTGTTTTGGCCATCAGTTGCTGGCGCTGACCTTGGGTGGCAAGGCCGAGCGGGCGGAAAAGGGCTGGGGCGTGGGCATCCATCGCTACTCGCTGGCGGCCCATGCGCCATGGATGGACCCGGAGGTGTCGGAGCTGACCTTGCTGATCAGCCACCAGGACCAGGTGACCGAACTGCCGGAAGGCGCCACGGTGATTGCTTCAAGCGATTTCTGCCCGAATGCGGCGTACCATATCCGCGACCAGGTGCTGTGCTTCCAGGGCCACCCGGAGTTCGTGCACGACTATTCACGCGCGCTGCTGGATGCCCGCCAGGAATACCTGGGGGATGAGGTGTACCACAAGGCGGTGGCCAGCCTGGCCACCGAGCACCAGGGCGACCTGGTGGGGGAGTGGATGATGCGCTTTATCCAGCAGCCGGTGAGCAAGCATAACGCGGCCTAGTGGCGTGGGCCGCAAAGCGGCCCCGGCAATCTCAGAGCCAGCCAGACTTTTTGAAGCTGGCAAACAACCCCGTACATCCCAGCACGATCACCCCCAGTACCCCGAAGTATCCATAGTGCCACCCCAGCTCCGGCATGTTCTGGAAGTTCATCCCGTAAATCCCCGCAATCGCTGTAGGGAACGCCAGAATCGCCGCCCAGGCCGCGAACTTGCGTTGCACGATGCTCTGCCGTGACGACTCCAGCAGCATGCCGATCTCGATGGTCTGGCTGGCGATGTCGCGGATGCCGGCCAGGTCTTCCATCTGCCGGGTCACGTGAATCTGCACGTCACGAAAATACGGGCGCATGTTCTTGTCGATAAACGGGAAGCTCAGGCGCTGCAACTCCTCGCTCACTTCCACCATCGGCGCCACATAGCGGCGCAGGCGCAGGATGTCGCGGCGCAGGCTGTGCAGGCGGCGGATGTCATCCTCCTGCAACGAACCGCCGAGCACGCTTTGCTCCAACTCCTCGATTTCACCATGAATGGCCTCGCTGACCGGCTGGTAGTTCTCGGTGACGAAGTCGAGCAGGGCGTACAGCACAAAATCTTCACCGTGCTCCAGCAGCAGCGGCCGCGCCTCGCAGCGCTGGCGCACCAGGGCATAGGATTTGGAGTGGCCATTGCGGCACGTGATGATGTAGCCGTTGCCGGCAAAGATATGCGTTTCGATGAACTCCAGCTTGCCTTCATGGCGCACTGGCGAGTAGGTGACGATGAACAGCGCGTCGCCGAAGGTTTCCAGTTTGGGCCGGCTGTGCTTTTCCAGGGCGTCTTCGATGGCCAGCTCGTGCAGGTTGAACTGGCATTGCAGGTTGGCCAGTTCCTCGGCGTTGGGCTCTTCCAGGCCAATCCACACAAAGTGCCCCGGCTTGCGCGCCCACTCGCTGCCTTCGTCGATGCTGATGTTGGTGACCTTTCTGCCGGCGCTGTACACCGCCGATGCCACGACTCGACCCATGGTTGCCTGCTTATTCCGGTTGAACACGGGGTACAGCTTGGGCCGTACCCGGCCCAAGAGCAACCGGCTTCAGGCCAGCTCGTGTTCCATGCGGTCGATGCATTGCTGCATCTGCACCCGGCACTGCTCGATCAGCGCCGGGATGTCCCGTTGGGTCATGCCGGCGGTTGTAATGGGCGGCAGCGAACGGACGACTACCGTGCGCTGGCGCCAGCTGTTCAGGCCCATGCGTTTGGCATAGCGGCTGACGCATACCGGCACAATCGGCACGCCGGCCTCGATGGCCATGTGAAAAGCGCCTTTCTTGAATGCCAGCAAGTGTTCACCAGGGTTGCGTGTGCCTTCGGGGAACACCCAGATCGAGGTATCGTCCTGCAGCACGCGGGTGGTTTTCTGCAGGGCCTTGCGTGCCTGGTAGCTGTTCTTGCGGTCGATCAGCACGTTGCCGCCCAGCCAGAACAGCTGGCCGAACAACGGAACCCAGCCCAGGCTTTTCTTGCCGATGGCAACGGTGCGTCGTGGCACGACCTGGCCGAGCACGAACAGGTCGAAGTTGGATTGGTGGTTGGCGATGATCACGCAACCGGGGGGCTGATCCCATAGCGGGCCGACCTCGGCCTTGACCTTGATGCGCAGCAGTCTGGTGGCCGGGCGGCTGTAGAGGTGGGCGAATATGCGGCTGTTGTCGGGGTTGAAGGGGCGGCACAGGCCGATGACCAGGCCCACGACGCCAACCACAAGGAAATGCAGCGCCAGCAGAAGCATGCGCAAGGAATAAAGCATGGTACGACTCACACCAGACAGTCGCCGGGGAGTGTACGGATGTGCACTGGTTCGGGCAAACCTTGTTGCTGCGCCTTGCTGACGGTGGCAGCAGGCTTGCCCCGCGAACACCGGCGGAGCCGGTGCCGTGCAACGCGTTGCCTGCTTCGCGGGGCAAGCCCGCTCCCACAGAGGCCGGTGGGCCTAGCCCATATGCTGCTGGTCCAGCTCGATCGCCTTGTCCAGGGCCTCCAGCAGGCCTTTACGCACTTTCAGCTTGGTGTTCTTGTGCGCCAGCATGTTCAGCTTCTTCAATTCACGCGCCGCCGCCAGTGCCGCTTCCTGCAACTGCTCGGCCGGCACCACTTTGTCGAGGAAGCCGGCATCGACCGCCGCGTGTGGGTCGAATACCTCGGCATTGATCACCGAGCGGTGGAAGGCTGAGCGGCGCAGGCGGTCGCGGGCCAGTTCGATACCGGCATGGTGCATGGTCATGCCGATCTGCACTTCGTTCAGGCACACCTTGTACGGGCCTTCGACGCCAATGCGGTAATCGGCCGACAGCAGCAGGAAAGCGCCCTTGGCCACGGCATTGCCCGGGCAGGCGACCACCACCGGGAACGGGTGCGACAGCAGGCGGCGGGCGAGGGTAGAGCCGGCGGTGACGAGGCTGATTGCCTCTTGCGGGCCGCTGGTCATCACCTTGAGGTCGTAACCACCCGACAGGATGCCTGGCTGCCCGGTGATGATCACCACTGCGCGCGCTTCGATCGCGCGGTCGAGCGCGGCGTTGAAGGCGGTGATGACGTCCGGCGAGATGGCGTTGACCTTGCCGTTGTTCAGGGTCAGGGTGGCGATGCCGTCTTCGGCGTGGTAGGTAATCAGCTCGCTCATGGCAGAGTCCTTTTGTTGGCGTGGCGACGACGTTACCCAGCGCCAGAGGCCAGGTAAAGCAGCAAGGCTGACTGGTCGGTCAGCGTTCACCGCGTGCCAAATGCAAATACATGAAAAATTTGAAAAAAGTGCTTGCCAAAGGGAATGTCTTTCACTAAATTAGCGCACCTCGACGGGCCGCAAGGCTTGAAGAGAAACGGTGAAGTGTCCGAGTGGTCGAAGGAGCACGCCTGGAAAGTGTGTATACGAGAAATCGTATCAAGGGTTCAAATCCCTTCTTCACCGCCACATTCTACGAAGAGCCCCCGCGCTGAAAAGCACGGGGGCTTTTTGTATTTGGGCCTTTGGGGCTGCTTTGCAGCCCATCGCGACGCAAGGCCGCTCCCACAGGGGACCGCGTTCACCTGAGATTCACGCGGTCCCCTGTGGGAGCGGCCTTGCGTCGCGATGGGCCGCAAAGCGGCCCCAAGATCTTAAAAGCTGACCGAAGCCGAAAGCCGAGCGGTACGTGGCGCCCCCTGGAACAGGTAGTTATCCCCCAGATAGTCCCCCACATCGCGCCAATAGCGTTTGTCGAACACGTTATCCACGGTCAGGCGCAGCACCGTGTCATACCCGCCAATGCGCGTACGATACCGGCTCCCTACATCGAACACGGTGTACCCGCCAACCTCCACATTGCCCGCCTGGCTCGCATACTTGCTGGCGCTGTAGCGCGCCCCGCCCAACAGGGCCAGCCCCGGTACCGGCAGCGTGTATTGCGCGTGCAGTGCTGCCCGGAACCTGGGCACATTGATTGCCTGATGGCCTTCATAGGCATCGGTACCGCTGTTTTTCACCCGCGCACGAATGGCTGCGGCGCTGGCCTGTACCTGCAAGTTGCGGGTTACCCAGCCGCTGGCACCCAGCTCCAGGCCGGTGTTTTTCTGCTGGCCTTGCTGCACGTAGGTGAAGTTGCCAGCACCGTCCGGGCGTGCGTACTGGTAGGCCTGGCGGATCTGGAACAGCGCGGCGCTGAGGCTCAGGCCTTGCCAGTCGTGCTTGAGGCCCAGTTCCAGTTGGTGTGAGGTTGTGGGGGCGACGATTTCGGCAGCGTTGCTGGCAAACCAGGGTGCCGTGCCGCCGGCAGACAGGCCCTTGGCGTAGCTGGCGTATACCGTGGTATCTGGCTGCGGCTTGTAGATAAGTGCAGCATTGGGCAGCAACTCATATTGGCGGGTATGGCGCCCGGCAACACCGTTCTCGTCCCAGGTCTTTTCATCCAGGCGCACTTCACGGGCGCCCAGCACGGTCTGCCACTGTTCGTTGAAGCTGATGCGGTCGCTGACGAACAGGCCGTACTGACGGCTGTCCAGGCGGCGTTCGCTGGCGCCGACAGCTTTGTCGGACGGGTCGAAGGCAGGGGCGCCGGTGTAGATGTTGCCGGTACCCAGCCACTCGTTGTAGTACGGCCGTTGATCCAGCGTGCGCCGCTGCGCGCTGGTGCCCACGGTCAGTTCATGCCCTACGCCCAGCGCATCGAAGTGCCCGTTGAGCATGGCCTGTGCTTCATCGGTGCGGCGGGTGTCGTCGGGGCTGCGGAAGTCGTAGATGTCGTAGTCGCCATTGCTGGCAAAGAACGCGCCTTCGCTCGAACCCCAGGCAAACGCGCTGTAATCGTCGATCACCACCTTGCTGCGCGAGGCACTCAAGGTGCCGGTCCAGGCCTCGTTGAAGCGGTACTCGAAGCGCCCGCCCAGGTTCAGCGAGTCGTTCTGCACGGGTTTGGCCCAGTGCTGGTACGCCAAACGATCGTCCGGGTCGATGCCATGAGGCACTGCGGTGCCGCCCAGCAGTTGGTAACCCGGCACCGAGCGCTGTTCGCGGTGCTGGTATTCGGCATCCAGTTGCAGGGTGGCATCCGGGTTGATCTGCCAGTCGAAGGCCAGCGAGGCGAAGTCACGCTTGCCATCCGCATGGTCGACATACGAGCGGATGTCCTCATGGGCCAGGTTGGCACGCAGGCCGAACTGTTTTTCGCTGCCGAACCAGCCACCCAGGTCGGTGGCCAGGTAGCGTTCGCCCTGTGTGTTGGTCGACAGCGTGACGCTACGCACATCCTCGGCGCGCTTGGTCACGTAGTTGACCAGGCCACCCGGCTCTGAAACGCCGCTTTGCAGCCCGGACAGGCCCTTTAGCAACTCGACTTGCTGTTTGTTTTCCAGGGCCACGTTCTGCTCGCCGGCAATGGTCTGGCCGTTGATACGGTAGCTGCTGGCGGCGTTAAGCTCGAAGCCCCTCACGTTGAAGTTTTCGTAGTAGCCGATGGGGGCATAGCTTTCGCCAACCGAGGCGTCGCTTTGCAGCACTTCGCTTAGCTGGCGCACCTGCCGGTCTTCAAGCAGTTGCTGGCTGAAAACGCTGATGGCGGCAGGGGTATCAAGCAAGGGCGCGGGCTGGAAGCCGCCCACTGCGGCCTGGTGTGCCCGATAGCCGTCGTCGCCGTAGGTGTCGGACACCTGCAGCGGGGCCAGCACCACGCTGTTTTCGGCGAGCACATGGGGGCAATGCAGGGCCAGGCCCAGGCTGAGCAGGCTCAGGGGCAGGCGGGGGT